>JBHJJJ010000044.1:0-29633 GCA_050042755.1 Rivularia sp. (in: cyanobacteria) | reverse complement strand
GGTGAGTAACACCAACGCCATAATTTCTGGCACAAGTGCAGCAATTGCAGTGAGTTTTAAAGATAAAGTTTCGGCTGCATTAAACAATCCTGCCATACCACTTAAATGTGCGGATAGTACGTCAGTAAAATCGATCGCAACACAGGCTAACAAAAGTGTTTTTACAGTGCTTTTATTGGCAGAAGCAACAACCACGGCAAGCACAATGTCTCTAATTGCCCAAACACGGATAACATAGGGCATCTGGAGATTTGAATCGATGGGAATACTAAGTTGCTCCATTAACCAATGTGGCGAGACATAGCCAACAGCACTCAGACTAAATCGAATAATACACATTATTCCTATTAAAAAAGCAATGTACCAACTTTGATTTCTCATTTCACGAAATTTGATCGGGCTTAGATAAAAACTTAATTAGACATTAAAGTCATTAGTTCCTAAAGTAAAGTAGTTACCATTTAGTAACTCGATAACTGAAAAGAAAGTATTGTTACTATGAAAGAGCCTGAATCTATTCCCTTAGAAAAATTACTCAATCAAATTTCAGGACGATGGACGATGTATGTATTATGGATATTAGATACAAATGGAGCATTACGCTTCGGCGAGCTTAGACGTAAAGTTGATGGAATCTCAACTAAAGTTCTCACCGAAAGATTGCGAATGTTGGAAGGGATTGGTATTGTGAGCCGCACCTACAAGCCTACGATTCCCCCACAAGTTACCTATAAATTAACCGAGCGTGGTAAGGAGTTGTCTGAGCCACTATATCATTTGTGCTCACTTGCTTCGCGTTGGTATGGCTCGGAGTCACAAATGTGAAAGAATTAAACCTGACTTTTCCACAGCATACAAAAACTGATGGGTTGATTAAGATACCGAGCCATGCCTGATTTCTGTGCAACCCATGGCGAATCAACTACTCTCTCTTGCATTTCTAGCAATCTAAAATTTACCTGATAACCACTACTAATATGATCGCTGAAAAGATGTACAAAATTTTCGATGGCAATTGATTCTCCAGACTTGCAGTCAAAATTGGTGGGAATTCCTCGCAGCAGAAAGAATGGGTGATAATCGACTAAAACAAATAATCCTCAAGGTTGCAAAATGCGGGCTACTTCTGCATATAAACCGTGGAGATTTGCCAGATGACATACTGCAAGGGATGTCACAGCAATATGGTAGCTGCAACTTGGTAATGAGGTTTGAGTAATATCTGCAACATCAAGGTTATTATAAATCCGTTTGGCCGCAGCACGATGTACCATTGCCGAAGAACAATCAACTCCACGAACATAATAAATTCCTTTATTTTGCAGATACTAAGGTAAACGTGAAACTCATGTAGAGACGTAGCATTGCTACGTCTATTTCAATATGAAAAGGTGATTTCATATTTTTATTGTGCAACGCCAAAAAAGTATAGTTTAAGCGGATATTGAGTAAGTGTTTTTACCAATCATCGCCACCACCACCGCCACCGCTGTCACCACCACCGAAATCACTGCTACTGGAACTGCTATAATCGCTACTGCTGGAACTACTGTAGTCACTGCTGTAATCGTTTCTACTGCTCGAACTACTACTGGAACTATTCCTAGAACAGACTTTCTTTGTAATATGACTCCTGCGTGTTGTACCTGATGGAGATAATTCTTCTCGCTTACTTGAAGTTGGTGCGAATATTTTAAAAATAAATCTTGTTAATGGTAGAATTATAAATCTCCATAATGGTAAAGCAATTAATACTAATAACAGGAAAATGAAAGGGTTTGTATTCTGAGCTTGAGGAGTAACCGCAGTTGATGGTGCTTGGTAACTAATCTCAGTTGATGCTTGTTGAACATTCCCTCCTAATTCTCGAATTAATGCTTTGGTACCAGTAATAATACCTGCTTCAAAGTTTCCTTTTTTAAATTGCGGCGTTACGTGTTGGCGGAGAATATTACCTACTTTAGCATCGGGTAAAATACTTTCTATGCCGTAACCAGTCTCAATTTCGGTACGGCGATCGCCTTTTGAAATCAAAAATAATAGGCCGTTATCTTTGCCCCCTTTACCGATACCCCAGGTGTTAAATAACTCGGTGGTAAATTCTTTAGGTGTAGGGGAAGGTTTGGTTTCTGGTACTGTAACGATAGCGATTTCTGTACCGTTTTGCTTCTCCAATTGAGAAATCATTTGGTTGAGTTGGCTTTCTGCTTGGGGGGAGAGCATATCAACCATATCTGTTACCCATCCGGCATATTCTCGACGGGGATTTGGTACATCTTTGACTGTGAGAGCGTAGCTGGGTAGATTGGCAATTAGTAAGGTAAATACTAGGGATAATGTAAATATAAATGCCCAATATCGGCGAAAAAGTTGATTTTGCATGATGCATATTTTAGTTTTTATTAGTTGAGTTGGCTTGTAAAAACGGTTTTGTTTGAAAACCCAAGGGTTTAGCTATCAATAGGGTTGGAAAACTACTCAAGGATTGGTTATATTCCGTCACTGCTTGGTTATAACGCCTTCTCTCCGTGGCAATGCGGTTTTCTGTACCGGCGATTTCATATTGGAGATTAATAAATAGTTCGCTAGATTGCAGTTTGGGATTAGCTGTGGCGGAGGCTGTAAATTGCTCAATAGCCCTTAACATGAATCTATTCGCAGCAACTTTCTCTTCTGGAGAAATTGCTTTGAGGTATGCAAGTCTGGCGCTCGTTAAAGAACGAATTACATTAAGCTCCTGTTCGGCGTATGCTTGAGTAATGTTGGTTAAATTAGGAATCAAATCAGCGCGACGTTGCATTTGGTTTTCTACCTGTGCCCATTTAGCATCAATTGCGATGGCAGCGTGATTAAGAGAGTTATTTGTCAAACCCAACCAAATCATGAATATAACAGTGGTAGCTGCTACTATTGCCAATCCCCGTTTAATTGTCTCCTGGCGCTGTATTTGTTTTAGTTTTTGCTGTCGTTGTTTGATTTGTAAATCTTTAACAGCCTGTCTAACTGCTTCGGGAGGAATTTGAGCTTCCGCTCCAGCTTGAATCAGCTCTTCTACTGTATAATTTTGAGATTCCCGCTCTGCAAGCCACGACGCTCTTTCAAATACTTCTGCTGCATGGTTTTTAGGAATATTGGTATTTTCTCTGATTTCATCCTCTATTAAAACCCCAGTCTCTAAATTTAATAGTGCAGATACACGAGCATCAGTGGAAGGATGAGTAGAAAATAAATCCTTAAGTAAAACTCCCGAGAAACTATTGACAATAAATAAAGGAGCATAAGCTTGATTACCTGAAAAAGTGACTTTTCCGGCGCTTGCTGACAATCTTTGTAAAGCAGATGCTAAAGCACGGGGATTGCCAGTTAAACGGGCAGCACCAGCATCGGCAGCAAATTCACGGGTGCGAGAAATTGCTAATTTGATGACGCTAGCACTTAAAGGAGCAAATACGATTGTTATCAGCACAACCACCGGATGAATCCGAGAATGCCGTTTACCACGAATGGAAATCGGATTTTGTAACATTTCCGCCAATATCGAAACTGCACCGGCAATGGTTGTTGCTACCATCTGAATCAGAGTATCTCTATGTTTGATATGGCTGATTTCGTGAGCAAGTACAGCTTCTATTTCATCTCGAGGCAGTAATTCCAGTAAACCATTAGTAACTGCGATCGCTGCACGTGTAGGGCTTCTACCAGTAGCAAAAGCGTTAGCAACATCTGTTGGAATTACGTAAATTTGAGGTGTGGGTAATTGGGCAGATTTTGATAACTTTTCTAGCATTGGTTGCAGTTGAGAGGCTTGCTCGGCATTGGGAGATTCTGCACCAAAAGCTCTTAGAGCTATCTTATCGGAGTAAAACCAAATAATGAAGTTAATGGGTAGCGCCATACTCAAGCCGAGAATTATTCCCCAATTACCACCAATTGCCCAGTAACTAATCCCTATTAGTAGGAAGCTTAAGACAGCTAAGCCCGCAAAAGTTTTGAACTGATTCATGACGCGATTTCCTGCTAACTTTACCAGCAATCTCCACCGCCAGCACCACCACTGTCGCCACCGCCAAAATCACTACCGCCACAACTTCCAGAATCAGATCTGTAGGAACTTCCAGAATCGGAACTATAATCGCTAGATGAGTATGAACTGTAACTACTCCAATTACTAGAAGAGCTCCCATGACGGGAAGATTTTCTCCCTTTGGAGCGCCCAAGCAATAGCCCCACGACTAGCATCAATAAGGTAACGATAAGCGCAACAAATATTTCCATAATCTACCATTACAGCATTTATAACTAATACAGTTAGTATTCCCAGTTTCATGTGCAGATATATCTCACAGTTTAGGAAAGACTATAGTCTTATATCAGTCTTATCTCAGTTTAAATACATGTTTTTCTCAAAACATTTCTGAAATTTACATAACTTAACTTTCGTGGATAAACTCCTCCCCCTCTTCCCCTCTCCCCTCTCTTCCCCCTCCATCAGCCACGGTGAGCCAAAATTATGATTTGCGATCGTAATTCAAATTGCCACAATTCCCCTTTAATTCTGATAAAGATTCCACAACACTATATGTAGTTATATAAATATTTTCTATAATTCGTCGTAAAGCTACCTCATTTAGAGAAAAACCAACTATTTCTAAACCACTAAAAAATTTTGGTTCGCTATGTAAATAAGATGGTAAATCTAAATCTAAAAAATCTATGCATTGTACACCATAAATAAAATCAGCGTAAATTATATTCCCGTCTTCTAAATGGATAATTCCTTTAGTACGAATAACTTTTCCATAAACATTATTTGTGATTTCATTCCAAAATTTCTGGAAATTATTTCCAGAAATAATCTTACCAGTCGTTTCTATACGCAATGTGTCTAATTCTTGAATAGAGGCTTTCATTGCTGCACCCGTGAGTACTTCTTTTGCCCAAGAATGCCATTTACACCGTTTACATCCTGGAGGTAAAATTGCCACTGGATAGTAAGGTAAATCATTTAAAAGCTTGTCTATATAACCTAATCCTAAGTTATTATCTAATTCAATATAGGCTATATCTGCCGATTCTAGTTCATTGAGAAACTCAACTTCTTGGCGATCGCAAAAAACTTTAACTGTGGCAAAATCGACACTAATTCTCTTTTGATCGATCTGAACTTGCTCCGTGCCAGCTTTCAAATATAGTATCTTTTTATAAGAACTAGGAAAAGCTGTTTCTTTTAAAGCTATTTGCTGACAAATCCATGTAGTTTTACCGCAACCAATATAACCACCAACAACAACTATTTTATCTTCATCCATTCTGCTTTTAGTTTAATTTTACTTATTTGGCGATGAGAGACATTTCTGCTTATATAGAAGTACTCCGCTTTTCCTAGGGTTACCCTTTTTCGGTAAGCTCAACACCGCTCTGTGCATAGTGAGTGTCTAGCCTGGAGGCATAAAAAGCTCTGGGCTTTGGTGCCATACTCTCCCCTTAGACAATGGCAATAAAGGGCTTTGTTCATCCACACCCGAACATTTGCTACAACATTTAGGAAAACCCGCTTAACGGAGTATTCTCGCGTTTTGCCTCCCTTACAATATCGATTTTTTTTAAGTCCCATCTTCCGTTTTTTAACACTCTATAAAATAAACATTTTTTTCAAAAATTAAACTGGAGTCTTATATTTTTTATTTGTAATTCTCAATGTAATCATCCTTATCAGTAGAATTCTGTATCTATTGTAGATTATTAAGAATATTTTGCAATAAATTAAATAAAAATGTATTTACAAATACAATTTATTGAATAAAATATTTGATTTCGCTAAAACCGAAAAATTTGGTTGGCACAAAAGATGTATGAAACTAATCTGTTGGATAACTGAAACCTATGTAGAGACGTTACAGTGTAACATCTTAAAATCTAAATTCCGCCACGAAGTAGGTAACGCCTAAATTCATAACCCAGTTCACTAATACCAAATAGTACTTCCCTTTGTGCTCCTCATAGCTGCAATATTGGTATTGATGGCAGATTTGGCATCCGTGCGGGGAGAAAAGAGTTTTTATTCTCATTATTAAACAAGGCTAAATTGACTTGTTGGACTACTGCTTTTACTTTAATTTATTTGTAATTATATTTACATCTTACTAAGGTCAAAATATTCAGTATAAAAAAAATGCTTATACTAAATAATTACTCTAATAGAGTATAGCTTTCAACACAAAAACGACGATGGCGATCGCTGTAAGGCTAAATTTTTCATAGCTTGATAAGATAAGTACAAACGAGCAAATTAGTACAGAGCTAGATTACTCAGACAGCCATATTTATCAAGCTACTGCGCGTTTAAGTTATTTATCTTCACACAATGAAATTAATAATACTTTGTTTGTATAGAAGACTATTGAAATATTTAAAACACTAAGCTACTTACTAAAGTTTGATTGGAAAGTGTGAAAGATTGTGTCAGTTTTCATCTTCGGCTTTTCGATTGGTTTTAGAGTATATATGTTATGTAGCAATGCTATGTAGTAGTAGCCAAAATCTGTTGGTAAAATTCTGGAATTATTGATGCTGATATTGTATAAACAACTGTTGTCAGTAATGTTCCGTAATTTTGTCTGCAAGAGATAGTAGATTTTTTTGGTGCTGTTCCCTAACTCGTGTGTTTGAAATTACTTTTTTGCTTTGAGTATTTCGTTTTTGTACGTGCACTTATAGTAAAAAAACAATCAATATTACTTCATTAATGACAAAATATACTTAGGTTCAGGAAACAATGATTAATCAATTTCTCGCATCACAACTACGTCAACCTTCTGGATGGTTTGGGAAGCAAATTATTTCTCGAATTTTAAATAGAGATAATGCTTCTATGAATAATCTCGCATTAAGAATGTTAAAACTAAAATCTAAAGGCAATCGACCGTACAATAGAGGCGTACGCGTTTTAGAATTAGGTTTTGGTGGAGGTTATTTGCTGAATAAACTTCTCAAAAATCCAGAAGTCGAATTTGTTGCTGGTGTAGATGTTTCTCCAGAAATGGTTGAGTTTTGTCAAAAGCGTTTTTCGTCACAGATAAAAGCTGGCAAGTTAAAACTGAATTATGGAAATACAATTAACCAGGCAAATTTTAATCATAGTTTCACTAAAATTTGTACGGTTAATACGATTTATTTTTGGTCGGATGTTAAACAAACTTTAACTCAACTGTATCAAATTCTGGAAGAAGAGGGTTCATTGGTTATTTGTTTTAATTCTAAAGATTTTCTCAAAAAAACCACTCTTCCTAAACATGGGTTTCAGGTATACGAAACTGAAGAAGTAAAAAGAATGATGAAAGCAGTGGGTTTTAAGAACATTAACTGGATTATAAATTCTGAACCCAAACAACAATTTGTTTGTATAGTTGGGGAAAAATAATTTGCAATTACTATTCACACTTACCTCGTAGTAAGTGTGATTTTATATACGACCATACCTTATTTTCAATGTTAATTGATAGTTTCCGTTACCATGACTTTAACTCCAAATTCTACACCAGTAACAAGAGTTTCAAAATTAAAAATATTTATAGCCCTGTTCCTGTTGGGATTGACAGGTGTGTTTTCTCTGTTACTTGCTCCCATTAATATTCCAGAAGGTATAGAATTACCTTTATCGCTACCCGTACTCAAGATTATCAGTTTAGTACAGTCGAGCGTGTTATTGGGAATTGCTACTTTTATCGGTAGTAATCTTGCACCTAGAGTAGGTTTATCGACTCCTTTAATTGAAGCAATTTATCATAAAACTGGCGTTCGCTCTATTCTTTCAAAACAAATTATATTTGGGATGATTGGAGGTACTATTGCCTATGTTGTTAGTGCTTGTGTACTCAAACTTGTAGAACCTATTTTACCTCCAGAATATATTGCGATAAATCAAAATTCTGCTAATCAAATACCTTTAATTACTCGTATACTCTATGGAGGAATTGTCGAGGAGTTATTGATACGTTGGGGTTTGATGACGTTTTTAATCTGGTTTCAATGGAAAGTTTTTCAAAAAGACTCTGGTAAACCTAAAGCTACTTTTTTTTGGTTGGGAATTCTGATTGCTGCAGCAATATTTGGGCTTGGACATTTACCAGTTTTATTTAGCTTAATTTCTCAACCAACAATATTTTTAATTGCTTTAGTAGTTACTCTAAATATGATTCTCGGAGTAATTGCTGGCTGGTTATATTGGCGTAAAGGTTTAGAAGCTGCAATATGCGCTCATATGACATTTCATATTATATTAATTACGATTTCAGGAATTTTTAATTAAAATTAAATACGAAGTAAATAATTATGTCTAAAACATTCAAATATCAACAACAAGATTCCTTACAAACTCTCCAAGAACAGTTTATGGGTGGTGAGGATAAGCTTGGAAATCATCTGCAAAATATGGCTGAAACTGGAGGTGATATTGCTTTGAAACGATTTAGCTCAGAGATGCTTCCGTTGGAGAGATAATTTTGCTGAAAACTTCTCTAATAATGATTGTTGGGAAGCGGAAAAATGAACAAAATTCTTAAGCGCGATCGCTTTAGGATTCGAGTATTATTTAATAGTAGTCAAGGTCTTCCATGATATCATGTCGGGTTAAACTGGCACATTTTTTTGTAGGGGTACGTGACACTTGCACTGAGTTTTAAGGTAATAATGAGGCAACGAGTGTACGGCACCATCGGAGTCTTGTGACACGCAGCCTTAGTTCTGGTAATAAGTAATAAGTAATACCAAATATTTATAAAGATGCGCGGAATTTAGCCAACCTGCGTTGGCTTTGTAGGAGTAGCTCCAGTCTTCCAGACACAGAGCGATTCAGCGCAGCCTCATACAGAATTGGTATAAGGTAGAGTTGGGAGCGCAATATTATCAATAAGGTTATATCGTAAGTAATTAACCGGAGTTGATATGAGATTTTTTTCTCCTAAAAAAAATTCTCATGGGTACCCGTCGATATGTGCAATAGACTTGCCCTATGGAAGCGCATCAATGGGAAAACACCAGTTTCACCCACCAGGGAATCTAGTGATGATCTAAGGCAACTATTAAGTCATAAATACTACATATAGGTACGTAAATACTTTCGTCTTCTAAGATGAAAGGGAAGGGAGTGAGTTTGGGAATATATTGGAATCAACTAAAAGCTGCTATAATGAAAGACTTGCATAAATAATATAAAAATATATTAAACGAAGGCGCTGTAATTGGATTTGATGACTTAAGCAGTTGAAGAATGATCTAATACGGAAACTGGTAACGCAATTATCTTGATTTTTTTGGTGGCACTGAGTACACCAAAGTAAGTTAGGAGATAAATTATGCGATTTACTATATCAGGAGATGCTAATAAGCGCTTTATTAAAGATTTAGCTAAACGTTTGGATATGACTCCAAAAGAAGCGCTAGATTATTTGATTACGCAATGTAGACTCAATGGATTCTCCCAGGAATTCAACAATAACGATTACGATACTCCAATACTTAGAGAGGTACAGCCATCGAAGAGTTTTTATAAAGAAATGGCCACATCTGAATTTGAAATTGAAATAGATCCCATGATAAAACGCATGGCTAATTTAATTGAGGATTTTTAAGACGCTCAGCCTTGCCGGAAGTAAGCACATGGGTGCATCTACGCGTAAAATTAAACTAAGGAATGTTTATAGCCGATAAAACCTACCCACAACTACCCATATATCACTAATATCATGTCCGGTTAAACAGTTATCATATCTGTGGAGCTGAGTAATAAGTAAAAAGTAATAAGGAATTATAATCGCTCAGGGTTATATAGTAAGTAATTAGCCGGACTTGATATTACGCAATTGTCACAATATCTTGGTTAGTTGGTGCCGTACCCTGATTGCCTTATTATTACCTTCAGTTGGGAGTCAGTGTAAAAGCACCCTAGGAGTAAAATATCGGTCGTAGTTGTCTGGTAGCATCATTTAGTAATATATTGGAGTGAAATGTAGTTAATCGCCTCCAATATGTATTTAACTCCTAATCAAGCATATAAAGAATTTGGTTTTCATCCAAAGACACTAGTACCGCTTGCGTTCGTAAGAAGTAAAAAGTAAGAAGTAAAAAGTTTGATATCTTCGGCTTTTCAGCCATTTTTAATGGTTGCCTTATTTAAGCCGTGGTGTACTAGCCCGATGGGCTGATGAAGGCTTGATAGAATATATACGCTCTCCCGGAGGGCACCGCCGATATAGCAAGAAAAGCTTAGAAAATATAAATATAGCCAACACAAGCAAACAAACGGTGCTGTACGCAAGGGTGTCTACGCATAGTCAAAAAGATGACCTTGAGTCTCAGATAAAATATTTAGGATCACATTATCCAGGGTGCCGGTGCGTTTCCGAGATAGGCTCTGGAATGAGTTTCAAGAGAAAGAAGTTTTTGAATTTAATGTCCGAAGTTATGACAGGTGAGATAGAGAGCATAGTACTTGTTCACAAGGATAGGTTATGCCGATTTGGTTTTGATTTTGTTGAATGGTTTTGTCTACAGTACGATTGCTCAATTGTGGTAATAAATAATGTTTATAAAACCCCTAGACAAGAATTACTTGACGACTTTATGAGTATATTCCATACATTTAACAGCAAATTATACTTTCTAAGAAGCTACGAGAAAAAAGATGGGAACGGTTATTATCGAATAGGAGTAAATCGTATATAATAAGAATATACAGACAAGCCATAGGATGTCGGACTCATGGGCTTGAAAAAAAAGAAAGGATTTAGTATCGCTACTCAATCAGCAGAACACAGATTATACCCACAAGCAAAATGCTTCAATGGTTTTGAAGAAACCAAAAGCTATTACAACCAGTTTGTGGAATTCTATTTCATGCTTATCAACACTGACCCCTCTGGTTTGTCTGTTACTGGCAATGATGGTGGTTGGCGTTATTATGAAATACTTACTCAAGGCAAGCCAAAGAGTGGCGTAGAGGCTCAATATCCTTTACCACAAGAGTTCGAGGGCTGTCCTAGAGACTTTAGGCGTGCGGCAATACGTGCAGCTATAGGCGCTTACCAATCATGGGAAACTCGCTACAACAAGTGGAAGAAACGCCCAAATGCTCAAAAGCATCATCGCCCACCTGTACAACCTAGAAAATTCAATTTTTCACCAGTTTATTGCGACAAAATGTCGTGGGACGATTCAGGTCTTGATATCATGCTCAAGGTCTTAGTCAAGGGCGAATGGAAATCGCTGAAGTTCCACTACAAAGGTCAGCCTATAGGTGAAGATTGGGTCAAAAGCTCTCCATCCATAGTATTGAAGCATGGACACGCTTATATTACTTTCTGCATACAAAGATATGTACCAGCCACAGGAGGTATTGCAAAAATTACAAAGCAAGATACTTATCGTATTCTTGCAACAGATTTAGATTTAGATGATCGCGCAGCAATAGTTTCTATTCTAGAAATTGACGGTTGCACTGTTAGGGAAATAGCTAGACACTTCGTCAAACAACCCCAAGGTGTGGCTAGTAGGAACAGAGATTTAGGTAGAATCGCTTTGAAAATGAATGCTACAGGTATTATCCACGAAAGTTTTTGTCACAAACAGTGGGGAAAAATTCGCAATCGCGAAAAATCAATGGGTTATGATGTTTCTTCACAAATTTTGAACTTAGCTGTTGGTTATGGATGCAAAATTATTGCATTTGAGCATCTTGCAAATCTCAAACCATGCCGTGGCAAGTATTCACGTAGATCCAATCAAAAACGTGCTTACTGGCTCAAGTCCAAAATATACAACAATGTGAAACACGCAGCATATGCCCGTCATGGTATTTTAACCACAAGGGTGAACCCAAGGAACACTTCAAAATTAGACCCTTGGGGAAATCCTGTGAATCGTCAAAACCACATCCCAGAGCAAGTACTCGCTGGCGAAGAAATCTATGAAACCGGAGCTACTTGGGTGAAAACAGCTAGTGGATACACCGCGCACTCCGGCATCAATGCTAGCCGGAACGTAGGACTCAAAGCATTGCTGCGTCATCGAACAGACTTGGAGTTCCATCAGGGACTCTGGGAAAGCCAAGCAAGGTGACTTGCAGGGTCTATAGTCCGGCTAGTACCGATGGGTTGCGCCATCTTCGGACTATTGCAGGTGTCGGGTTTGCACCTAGTAGTTTCTAGAAATTATCCTCTGCGCGGTTGAGTCTACGGCTCCCAAAACTGCAATGAAGGGAACTCTTCTAGAGACTACGAAATTCAACTGTGAAAAGGACACGGAATTATCCGTTTTGCTCCAATTCATGGCTTACTCATTAAGGTGACGGAGTACTAGGAGGGATAATGAAAATATTGGGAGGAGATAGTTCCTCTTCAACACTAATACCAAAAAATTGCTCTTTCGGCGGTCTACCAGATATATCAGTTACTTTAATACCTATTTTATTTAGATTTTTAGTTACATTAATTTCTCGTTTTCCTGAGAGGGGAAGTAAATTTCCGTTGGGAATTAGTTCAACTTTAACATCTTCATTTTTACCTTCTACTTTCCATCTGAGTATCGCTTTTTCATTTTCCCGCAAAGTTTGATACGTATTCTGACTGATATCACGCTCATTCAGCTTCAAATAGATAATTTTAGAAGGTTTAGCTACGACTTTTATTTTTTCAGATTTTTGAACACTTTCTCTGTCTGTATCATTACTAGAAGAAGCTTTCAATTCATAAAAGAAAGTTCCGATACTTCTTGGAATCATAGAGATGCGGCATACAAATTCATTAGGTTCTTCTTTTTTTGCACAATTATCTTTAATGCTAACAGTTCTAGACTCTTGTGTGATTCCCTCACTATTTTTAGTTAAAACTGTTATTTTATCTAGATTTTCTGGATTTTCAACCGACCAACTTAAAGGTATTTTATCCCCTTTTGTATATGCTGCTTTATTCGTATTTATATTTACGTTACCAATTTCAGCTATTTTTGGTGGTTCTATTTTTACACTCGCAGTTCGAGTAGTATTTACATCTCTAATATCAAAAAAAGAATGTCTCTTGCGATATGAAACTTTGATTTGAAATGTATATTGTTCTGGAGGTCGAAGTCCAACTTCAAAATTTGTGCAAGTTAATGTTGCCTCTCGATCATTTCTTTTACAAATAGATTCATTTTGATTTTGAGAAAATAACCTACGATCTCGAAAAAAATCTCTATCTGTTTGATTTAGTATTGTTGAATCTTTATCTGCTGGTTGTGTAGTTATAATTTCTATGCGTTTTAATTGCTTGTAATTAGAAATTTTCCAATTTAAACTTATTGGATCTCTAAATGAAAATACTTGAGATGTAGAATTAAAAGATTCTATTCTTAAAGAGTCGGGATATAAATATCTCCAGAGAAAATATCCCCCGGCTGCTACCAATCCAAATCCCGCTAATATTAATAGTAAAATTTGCCAAATAGGGCGTGATTTCCATTCTAAAACTCCTTGAGGTAATGGAGTAGTAATAGGTAAATTTTGTTTATCTTCGATATCTACTTGAAAGTTAATCGCTAAAGGTCGTCCTATCCAAGGTCTTCTCCACCAAGGTCGGGGTTTTACGGTCAAATCTGCTTCTACACTTTTGCTTGGTAGTAATTTTATTTCCTTTGGCTCAAACTTATAATTACATAACTCGTCTTCATCTCTGCCTTTAGCGCTGAAAGACAGTTCTCGTACCAAATTTCCTTGGTTAATCAAAATTAATTTAAATTTACCAGCTTTGCGGCTAACTTTACCCAAGATAGTTTTTAAGTCAGCGCCGATTTCATAACTGATTGGGATGTTGATATAAACTAAATCTAATAATATTAACTCTGGATTATTTGCTGAGTGTAAACGAATTGTAGGTGAGTAAGTACCTGCAAGAATATTGGATGGCGGATAAAATTCTAATAATATTTGACCGTAGGAAGAAGGATTTAGCTCAAGTGCGTTAACTTCAAGTAATCCTGCTGCTTCTACTCCGGTTTCAGGATATGATATTTTCAACGAGTTTTCATCTAATTCCGGACAAGTTAAGTGAAAACGATCTACGCGAGCAGAACGATTTTCAACTTTTAATTTCACTTGTAAAAGACCATCAGATTTGTAAACTAGGGGTTTATTAGGATTAGTTGTTGGTTGAATTGAAAAAATTGGGTCACTTGCTCGAATTACCGTTTGTTCTTTGAGCAAAACCTTGACTTGTCCGGGAAAGCTGATTGGGGTATCTTGTGGGTAGTGTTCGGGAGAGTCTACTACAAAAGTATAATTGTAAGTTCCTGGAAGTGCATCAATAGCAATTTCTAATTTAAATGTGACTTCATTGCTTGTTTGTTCTGGTGCAAGTGTTAAACTTTTTTTTTGAGAATCAGACCAATTAAGTATTTTTCTTAAAGTATCATCAAAACTAAAATATAAATCGATAATGGCACTTTTTTTACCTTCATTACGTACTACAACATTAATTTCAATAGTTTCCCCGGGCATTCCATATTGAATTCCAGGTGGATCAATTATTACAAATAATGGACTTAATTTCGCTTGCATAATACTGTCATCTCCATCTTTATAGCTCACTCAATGCGATGTAGCCTTACCTGAGAATCTTTACTACCGCTAATCGCATATCCTTGTCTATCTGAAATGCTTCTCAAATCGATGCTGTTGATTTTGCTATTACTTTCTGCTTTTATTGTTTTACCTTCTCGTCCTTCGGATTTGATTTCATCGAGTTTAAATGAACCATCGTCCTTGAAATACCAAACAGCTACCCGTCCATCATCTCCACCGCTAACTAAATAATTTCGATCTTGACTAAATTTCAAACTACGTATCTGATTTTGTGCTATATATTTATTATTATTACCTTGTTTAGATTTAGATTTAACTTGCCATTGTTCTAATATCTGACAATTTACTTCTTTTAATCCTTGAGAATTTTTTTGGTCGTTATTACTAAAAGGATTGCATTTATCTAGATCCCAAATTGCAATGTACCCATTAGAATCGGAAGTTGCAAGTATTTTCTTCCCATCGTAATTAGCAAAATCTAATCCCCAAACAATATCACCTCGCCCTGCATTACCACCAATATCTGCATTTTCAAATTTTTGTAATGAGATATCGTTGAAATTTTCTAATGATTTGCTATCTAGAATTTTATTTACGGGTATTTTTAAAAAACGCCTGAAATTGCCAGCAACAATCAAATACTTTTGATCGGGACTTAAAGCTAAAGCGTATATTTGAAAACTACTTAATGCCTGTTTATCTTGTAGATCCAAAACTTTTGGTTCTTCCTGCCACGTACTATCTTTTTCCCTTGACCATATTAGCAATTTACCACTACCATAGCCAGCAAACATATTCAATGCATTATTTGTAAAGGTAAGGTCAAATACTCTATCGCCTTTATCAACTTCTTGAAGTTTTGGTTTATTATTAGGAGCTAAAGAATTTATAAACTTGATTTTACCGTTATCTAAACCAACTGCAATTAGTTTTTCGTAAGGAGGAACAAATTTTACG
This sequence comes from Rivularia sp. (in: cyanobacteria), assembly GCA_050042755.1. Taxonomy (GTDB): domain Bacteria; phylum Cyanobacteriota; class Cyanobacteriia; order Cyanobacteriales; family Nostocaceae; genus Rivularia. The sequence continues at coordinate 14,065 of JBHJJJ010000044.1, read as the reverse complement.
ACTCTAACTATTTTTTTAGCGTCAAATAATAAACCTTTCGTTTTGTGTATTTCCCTGCAAATTTTCACATCTTTTTTATCCCACCCTATAGCTTTGTCATCTGGTTCTAATTTTCGATTATCAATTTTCCACAATCTCAAAGTGCAATCATCCGAACCACTCACAACTAATTCACCGTTTCCGCTTATACGAACTGAATTTACAGCAGCAAGATGTTGGGGGGGTGTTTCTCTAGGAAATAATGCAAGTAATAGTAGTAGGAGGAGTAATAATTGCAACCATAAAGGTATAATCGGTAAAACTTTGATTTCTAAAATTTGAGTTGCGGGATCGGTACTACCTAGACGTTGATCGGATAATTCTGGTCTTGCTTCGAGAAGTAAAATTTTTCGGATGCCAAACCAAGGACGTTTTGTAGTAACTTCCAAATCGATTTTGGCTGTTTGTCCTAAATCAAGATTTACTGTTTCTGGGTGCTTTTTAAAGGTACATTTCCGCGAATCCCTACCTTGAACTTGCAAGTTAATTTCTTGACGTAGGTTGCTAGCATTCTTGAATATTAATTCATAACTTACGCTTTTGGATTTCAGATCGGGCAACCATTTGTTTTTTTCCGGAAGCGTTTTTCGGCTTTGTGGGGTACTAAACTTGATAAAACCTACAGGTAATACTTCTAGATTACCTTCGGCACTAGCCGGGTAACTATTATGACTTGTAGCTTCAACTCTAAAAGGATAGATATCGCTGGGTGCTTGGGCTACAGATGGAGGTTGACATGGGAAAGATACTTCCTGGTGGTAGCCAGGTTTTACTGATAATCGTCTTTGCTGGCTGTCGAGTAACAAAGAGGAATCAATGCCAGCAAAATCTAATGTTATACTTGCTGGTTGTTGTCCCATATTCCGCAATTTGACTAATATATCGACAGTATTACCTGGATATACTTGATAATCTCTTACGGGCAATTCTACACTAACTAAATTTGGTTTTTGATCTCGCTCTATTTGCAAACGTAGCAATAACCTACGTTCTTCACCTAGTTGGGGTGAAAATACCTTAACTGTTAAATTAACTGTACCGACATAACCAGGAATAGGCGTATTAAAAATAAATATTTGAAATTCAGTGCTACTACCATGAGGTTGAGCAGCAGCAACTTCTGGTTCAAGCCTATACCATTGATAGTCAGAATTCTCCTTTTCTCCCGCAGCTTCGATTTCTAACTGAAAATTTGCAATGCGATCGCTATCGTTATTAACCGTCACTTCAAAAGTGACTGGAGGCTTCGACGGTCTAAAAGTTAAATTTTCGGTAGAAAGCTTAGCACTTATATTATTATTTTTCATAAGTAAGTACGGGAACAAAATTAATTAAACATTTTGTTTTGGGAGGAAATTAGGAGTAGGGGAAGAAACTTTAGAGGATGAAGATCATATACTTTCGAGAACCCCCTAAATCTCCCTTAAAAAAGAGGGACTTTAACAATAATCGCAATAATTAGTTAAGAACGATACTTTTCCGCCCATCCTCTTAAATAAACTTGACCAAGCAACTGTTAATTGAATTATTTTTGTTTTGGCTTGGTAGAGTGATAGTGATATTTTTAATTAATTTCGATAGGTTGTAGAGAGGCGATATAATGCCCTAATAGACTTATAATGCCAAGGACACATGCTTGGCAATGAGCAACGCGCACCTCTACAATCCTATTGAAAAAGGCATAATTCATATTTATCAATCTATGTGAAAATGCCTGGTATTCAACTTCTGAAGGATGAATCAAGATCAATCTTTCATGTGTTTCAAATAATTAACCACCGCTTGTGCTGTAGGTAAATTATTTGCTAATAATATTTCGCGGATATTACAGGTTCGCAGCAATGCTTCTTCGCTTGCTTGCCCGGGTTGAGGAGCAGTAAGGTTTCTCAGAAAAATGACTGCGATAACTTTTTCTGAGTTAATTAATGAATTAATTGCTTGATATCCTCCCGATGTAGCTGGAGGGATATCTTCGGTGACATTTAAACCTGTCTCTCGGCACAAATAATCGTTATAGGTTTGCCATGTTACTGTTTGACAATAGGATAAAAATTCTTCATGCTCGATGACTAATTCTTTGAGTTCAGATTTTTTAGTTTCGTGAGAAATTAATACTATTCGTTTTTCCTCAAGAACTTGAGCAATTTTGATAACGGATTCTTCTTCGATGATACTTTCTTCCGAGTCTTGTTGATTTTCTTCGTCAATTTCTTCTGAGTCTTCATCAACTAACTCTGATGTTGCAATAGAAGCTATTTCCGATACTAATTCTTCTCCTAGTTCTTCCGTATTTGGCATATTTATATCTATGTCTTCGCTAGTGTTAACTTCCATCATTTCGCTTTGTGGTTCAGATTCTGGAGTAACTTCGGGGGTTTGTGCGGCTATTTCTTCTGCATCGTCATCGGAATTATCCTCAAGGTTAATATCTTCAGATTCTGGAGTAACTTCGGGGGTTTGTGAAACGATTTCAAATATATTTTCTTCGGCAGAATTTTCAGGAATTGCTTCACCAGATTGAACAAAAGTTGATTCTTCAGGGATATTGACTTTTTCGCCATTATTATTTTCTTCTGCAACAGGTGTTCGATTGGGGATTGCTTCACTAACCTTAGATTCGGGAACTTCTTGTGGTTGATTGACAGGATTTGATTTGGCATCTGGACGATCCTGCCAATTAGAAAACATCGAAGGATTGATGATTTTGACCACCGTCTCCGATTGCTGAGAAAAAACAATATCTTCCTCTAGTATCAAAGCGAAATCTCCGATGCGAATTAAATCGCCATCCTTTAATATCTGTGAGTGATTTTTTTCTAATAACTTTCCATTAATTATCGAGCCATTTTTGCTGCCAAGGTCGCTGAAATAGTAATTTCCTGAATAATAAAAAAATTTGCCATGATAACGGCTGACATCATTGCTATCGAGAACTACATCGGAATCAGGAGAACGACCGATAATACACTCTGCTCCCTTTCTAGTTGTTGAGGAAAGGTCTATTTCCTCTAATTCGCTCTGTGTTGGCGAAGTAGAAATTTTTACTTTCATCATATTTTTTGGTTAATTTTATTAATTTCTGTGACCCATCGCTGACGTGTCTTGTGGTCGAGATTCAAAATATCATTTTGCTGCCAATGAAAATGGTAAGCAATAAAAGCTACCTCCTCGTATAAAGTATCTGAGGGGTAGCTGGTTACTCCCCCGCTAACTCTAGCCTCGCTTGAAATTCTTGTTCGCAATGGGGACAGCGTGTCGGGAAGAATGTATTTCCTTGTTGATTAATCCGACTGTAGAATTCTCTGAGATAGGAAATATCTGGCAATACAAGCCCTTCAAGCTGTTCGGGAGTAACAGAATTAAGACTACCTAATCTAGATATCACCCGTGATAGCATAGCTAAGGTTGCGTAGGCAGGGTTCTCTCTAACTTTACGTTCTTGTTGCACCACAATTTCATCTCTGGCAGTAGCTAAACGCATTGAACCCTTGCGATGCAAACGCTCTCGGGTATCGGTTAATCCTTTGGGAAGAATAAATGAAAATTCGGTACAAAGTGTTTGCTTACGGGGCATAAATAATTGCTTACTTCAATTATGAACGACTGGTTCTGGGGAATTTTCTGTTTTGGAAGCGGTATTATCACTACCATCTAAACCATTAATTCGACGGTAGAAATTTTGCAGGTATTCTAAATCCTCACTAAAGAGATTTTCGATAATCGCGGGAGTGATTTCAGATAGCGCTCCCAAACAATTAATCACCCGTGCCAAGATAATAATAGTGGCATAAGCTGGATTCGATTTGACCCGAGGATCGCGCAAAGGTGAAATCTCATCAATCGCAGTAGATAATCGCATTACACCCTTACGATGGAGGTTTCTTTCCGGGTCGAGATATCCTTTCGGTAGTGTAAATTCAAACTCTGTGTCAAACATTCTCTGTTATCCAAGCCTCAAATTTGCTGAGTAATTATTGATTATCTAAAACTTTTCTCACTCAGTATTTTAATTACCGATTACCAATATCATTTCCACATCTTCGATTTCTATATCTTGACCCTTTTAAAGTGTTCAAAGGCAATTTCCGCTTCTTCAATTACTATATCGGTGCTGCGAGCTCCAACACCAGCAAATTGATAGCTTATTGGCCAAGCACCTGTTAACTCAAATCTTGCTTGTCCTTTCGACATTGGATCGTAAATAGTTAAAGAAAGATTTCTCCGTTGTTTTGCCCAATTATCATGAGATGCTTGGAACCAATCCCAAAGTGTAATAGATGGGGACATACCTCTACGTAAGGTGAGATTACCACTTTTGACATTACCAGGTATCTTGGTTCTGACCGGCAGACCTTTTTTAGCTTTACCGAATTTATTAGAAGTGACTTCGCAAATTTCAATTACTTCCTGAGTACGTTGAAAACCTTGACATTCCAGGAAAAATGCATCTACTTTTTCCGAGGAGTTATCCAAAGTTAGTTCTAAGTAGAAGCTATGAGGTGAGAGAACTCCTAAATTTTCCATTCTCCATCATTCCTTTGGGAAATAAGGTAGGCATCTGCTAGATGCCTCCCATTTGATAATAATAGTATTAATACCAAATATTTATAAAGATGCGCTTAATTTAGTCCACGCAGGTGGGCTTCTTCTGTGTAGCTCCAGCCTTTTAGGCTGAGAGCGATTTAGCGCAGCCTCATACAGAATTGGTATAAGAACCCGCAACTTATGCTCTTATTTTGTTCGTTGAATATCTATGATATCTAGCTCGAATGTCTCAGTTAACATATCTTTTGAACCAGCATTTAAATTCATTCCAGAATATTTTGTAGGATAGCATCTTTTAAGTTCCCAACGAGCTATTTCGTCTTGATTGGAATCGTAAGCAATGATGGAACCATCTTTTTTACTAGCTTCGATATTTCTTGCGTCTCCGAAAGCCGAATTACATTCTTTATACCAATCGGAGAAGTCCTTCTTATCCGAGGCAACTATCTTAACGCTGATCTTAGTAGCTTGGGTAGGTGTTGGAAGGGATTGACGTGCTATTGTACCTTTTTTGCCACAACCTTGAACTTGTTCGGTTGCAGGTGAATCAGCACCAAAACCACTTACTTCTTTAACAATTTTGTCTTCTAGCCCATCCATCTCAATAGTAAAACTATGAGCAGTCAAAAATTTAGGGTTTCTAGCTGCATTAGTCATTGCGATACTCCTAATTAATTCAAAATCTAGATTGATTAGACAAAATGATTAACATTCTATTGAGCGAGAATTTAGCTATAGTAGCAATAGCTGTAAAAGTAACGTAATTTTTTCCAGGTCCTTAGCCCAGCCTGTCTGAAAGACATGGGACAGCGACGTATTTACCCCAAGGCTTGCGGTTCATCTCGCCAAACCTGCTCGTTTGCTTCCCTATACCTAGTACACCACGGCGTAAATAAACCAACCATTGTCAACGGTTAAAATCCTTATTATATAAGACTTTTGACTTTTGACTTTTGACTTTTGACGAACGCGCAGCGGTACTAGTAGTCCACCAAGTGAACTTTGCCTGTTACTATCAAAACTATTCACTACTCACCACTCACTACTCACTAACTTCACCCCGCAATCACAATATGCGCCGTTGCGCTTCTAAACGGGTATAGTTAATATCTCCCCTCAACAGCCACTTCACTTTCATATTGGAGTTACTATTCTTCATCTTCGATGCCATTCCATTGGGTGATACGGAACACAACAAATTCTGCTGGTCGTACCGGACAAACACCAACTTCAATGTATAATCGACCGAGAATCATTGTTTCTGGAGGATTCAATTCTGCATCGCACTTAACATAAAATGCTTGTTCTGGTGATGAGCCAAACAAAGCACCTTCACGCCAAATTCTTTCTAAGAAATTACTTACAGTTCGATTGCCGCGACCCCATAAATCCTCGTCGTTTGGTTCAAAAACTGCCCACTGAGTGCCTAATTCTAAGGATTTTTCGATATAGCTAATCAGCCTGCGAACGCTAATATAACGCCATTCTGTTTTATCTGGTTCAACAAGAGTTCGCGCACCCCAGATACGAATACCTCGATTGGGAAATCGACGAATACAGTTGATACCAAGGGGGTTTAAAAGTTCTTGCTCGCGGAAATTGACTTCATAGTCTAAACCAATTACACCTCTGGGTACTTCATTTGCAGGTGCTTTATAAACTCCACGAGTTTCATCAGTGCGTCCCCAAACACCCATCATATGACCGCAAGGAGGAACACTAATTGGATTACCGCGATCGCGTGGGTTGGCTACTTTAATCCAAGGATAATAAAGCGCACCAAACATAGAACGGCGACCAAAGCTGTTATTTAACCACTCTACGACTTGCTGAGGTTTCTGACAATCTGGAGGGGAATCAAGAACAACCATACGGTTGGGTGGGTTGGGAATATCCCCACTATTAGAACCTTCACACATACTGATCATCAGTTCCATGATGCCGTGAATTTGATCCAAGTTCATTAATTCGGATTCATAAGCACGCATCAGATCGGGACAAGCCACCATTGTAATTTCATCAATTTCAAACAGCCCCCGTACACCAGTGCGATCGTCCCGTATACCCTCGAATTCCGTAGAAAATCTGTCAGGCGATCCTGTAACTAAAGGTACTGCAATTTCATACTGTCCATTTCCTGGACGACGGGCTAAAGGTTGACCCCTGCGAGAAACATCTTCAATAGTTACGAACATGGAATTACCCAATGCTGTAACCGCATAAGTTGCGAATTGAGTATTGGTATCGGGGTTCATTGTCAGGTTATCGTATTCTTCGAGAGTATCTGAGGCTCGACGAATTTCTACCTTAAAATATTCACCCGTATTCGGAGGAGCATCACCCTCAGTACCCTCTGGTAAAGCACGAGGTCCGCTATCACTAATCAAAACCGTAATATTACCGTCTGCGAGTTGTTCGGGACGTATACGAAACTGCAGAGAAGGACGATTACCTCGACCACGTATTAGTAGATTAGTGGGTTCTGGATTGGCAGGAGTGGGAGCGTTGGGTAACTGGGTTCCAATACTGGAAATCCAGCAGCGTCCACCACCATTCATGAAGAAGCCATATACAGCAAAAGGTAAATAGGCATTAAAATCGGTGTAACCATCCGAATTAGGACGGGCAAAATACTGTAGGAATTGCGTCCAGTTAGTGACGAGCATGGGTTTATATAACTCAGCCCCACCACGTATATCTTCGGTAAAACCAACAAATCCAGCAATTGCCGTACTGACACCTTCTATCGGACGACTCCCTCGGTCTATTTCTTCGATATAGACACCAGGAGCAGCGTAGTCTAGTCTAGCCATTATCTTAACTTCCTCGGATGTAAATTAAATCATTTAGACGGGATCTAGTAAGATTTCTTTAAAATTCCAATCTTGATTATCCACTAACACATTTGCTTGAAGGCTCGAATATTTCTCACAGTCGAGCAATAAAACATAATTACCCAATTCAAGATTTTCAAAATAAAATAAACCTTCTTTAGTGGTTGTAGTAGATTTTCGCGTTCCCATCAATTTAATTTCAGCTTTTTCAAGCGGCTTATTTGTTACTGCATTTTTGACTACTCCTGCCATTACTACTTTTCTAGTCATAGTTTGGGTACTTCCATTCCCAAACTGATTGCTTGTTTGAAAAATTCTTTCCAAAACGATAGGTACTAAATTTGCTTCCGGTGCAAAAGGAACAGTAACCATCAGATATACAGCCGGACGTAAAGGTATAGTTAGAGCGCTCCACAAAGAACCAGTTTCGATTGATGGTTCAAAAGAAACTGTCATATGCAAGCTACCATAACCGCGTAATTCTGGTGCTAAAAATTCTTCTCGCAGCGAACGATGACGTAGTAAAACACCAATTGCTTGAGTAAGCATATGGCATTCTCCTAAAGTTGTCCTATCCCATGCTGTTAGCAAAATTGAGACATCAAACCAAGTTGGATTCCATCTGACTGGAACTTCTTGGGAACCTCGTGTAAGCCTGCGCTCTACTTTCTTACCAGCGTATTGAATTTGTTCACTCTGACGAACATCGTAAATATACAAGTTGAAAGCAGGCCCAGCTGCTTCTTCTTTACGATTACTAGGGTGGCTAAAGTCAATTTGCTCGGTGCTAATGAGCGATGTTCCTCCAGCTAATATTTCCGCTAGGGTCTGAAGTACGAAAATGAGCATAAATCATGTTCAACTGTTACTTAACCCACATATATGTAGAATAACTCCACCTTTACTCTGATGTTATTAGACTTTTGTCGAGATTAAAATAGAAATCTTTGTCGAATTATTACTAATAATAAAAATTGACAGGAAACCTAATTTTATTTTGGAAGTTTACAAATCAAAGTATTGGCGATCGCCCTAATAATCAAAAACTTTTCGATTTACCGATTTTCAAATATGTAAACAAAAATTACAATATTTAGTCTCTAGTGAATAAGTTTGGAGCGTTGGCACCTATTTATTTATGAGATTTCCGAAATAGTTATCAAATATCGGATTTCTGTAATTTAAGCAAGGATGAGACAAATGAAAATACACAACATTAAAGAGTTCTTAATATATGTAACTTTAGATAGATGCAAAAAAAAATGCCCTCTATAAGTCAAATTAAATAATTGCCATAAGCTTAAGTCTTGAAGCTGCAGGTATCGCCAGATAAATATTTAACTTTAGCCTTAAGTTGAAATTAAGTTGCTTAAGTCGCCTTGTGTAATTCAGCAAAATATTCAATGCTAAGACTAACCACTAAAATAATTTAATATTGTGAAATTATTTTACACCACTACAAATGTGTCGAAAGATAGATGTCTCAGTTAACTTTAAGCAGTAAGTCTATTCAATTGTTAGAGAGGTTGTTTTTTATACATTACAGGCTCTCCGAGACAATTTTAAAACATTTTGCGTTGATAAAAAGTGAGTTGAGCAATGGTTGTAAATATCTCTTTCCAGAAACATGAAAATCGCGATCTTTCTAGCATATTTGGGATTAAAAAATATTGCTCCCTATATGCAAAACAATTAACTTATCACGATCGGGTCTATTGCGTGCGTATTGTCTACCACGATGTAAGCTTAGAAAAGCATCAAGAAGTAATTGAACAGGTCGAAAACAAACCTGTTTTTTCTCCACAAGATTTGGCTTATTTAAAGTCGGAATCGTGGATGGAGAATTTTCCTCATGTTTTTGATGTTAAAGAATTTAAACTTAAAGAGTTATCTGACTATTTTTGTTACCTTTGTGTCACAGGTTATAAAAATCATCAGCCGGAATATATTCAAATCATTACGAAAGAGCCTATATGTATAAAGCTACAAGAGCAGATGAAAAATTATGCGAAAATACTTAGCCAATATTCAGAAATTTACTCAGAAAATTTCTATCAAAAATCTAAAATTCAGCTACTAGAACATATACTCCACAAGGCTGGTCATCAATTGCGTAATTCCTTATCATTGATAGGTCTCTATGCACATAATTTATATTTAAGATTGCCAGATAATCATTACCGACAAGAAGCAAAAGTTATTGATGAAAATGTCAAAAAGTTGGATTTTAGTTTGACTGAAATACTCTCCTGTGGTCAAGGAGTAAAATTAAATATAATATCTCAAGATTTAAAAGCGATAGTAGCTGAAAGTCTAAAAATTTTTCAACCAATAATTGATCGAAAACATCTAAAAATTAATATTCCTGAGACATCTACAATGCTACTGCTTGATAAATCACAAATTCAACAAGTATTTGATAACTTAATAAGTAATGCGATTCATTTTAGTCCAGATTTCGGAAATATAGTCATTAGCTGGCAGATTTTTCAAGAAGAAATTCTAATTAAGATTTGTGACGAGGGACCAGGAATATCACCTATTGATATACAAAAAATTTTCAATCCTTTCTACTCACGTCGTGATGGAGGGACTGGACTTGGTTTAACGATAGCAAAGAAGATTGTTTTAGACCATAGTGGAAACCTGTGGGTACAAAATTCACCAGAAGGAGGTGCAATATTTTCAATAATTTTGCCAAGAAAATAGTAATCACGTATATGTTCTCCTAAAAATCCTCAAAAAATTTGAAGAGTAAAATGATTAGTATGATTAGTCGGCAAATTTCCCTGTTGTTAGTAGACGATGATGAGCGTTTCCGCCAAGGTTTATCTCATATATTAGCTTTTTATAACCATAATAGTAACTTGCTGAATGTAGAGGTGATTGGTGAAGCGAATTGTGTCGAACAAGCTTTGAACTTGACAATTAAAAAAGCTCCAAAGTTAATTTTACTTGATATGGAATTAGTGGGTAGTGACGGAATTACAGCTTTGACTCGTCTCAAGGAGATTGGTTATGGAGGTAAAGTTTTAGTTCTGTCGGGTTATCAAGAAGATGATTATATTTTCCAAGCCATGCAAAAAGGTTCCGCAGGTTATATTTTTAAAACCCGTGTAGCGGATCAGTTATATGAAGCTATTAACACAGTCATGCAATCGCAAATTTATTTACCACCAGAAGTCTCTAATGGTTTTTTTCGTCGTTTTCAAGCTAATTCAGACTATATCCATCAGAAAAAACACCAGTTGCATTTAACCGAAAGAGAACAAGAAGTTTTAGTTCTATTAACTCAAGGAAATTCTAATGAAGAGATTGCCAAAAATTTATATGTGACTGTTGCTACTGTAAAAGCCCATCTCACAAGTATTTTTGAAAAGTTGAAAGTAACCAGTCGTACTCAAGCGGTTGTTATTGCGATTAAATTAGGACTTGTTTGAGCCTAGTAGTCCACCTGCGTAAACAAAGCTTGGGTAATTATATACCCAACTACTCACCACTCACTAAGCTCACCCGGCAATCTTGGTTTAGTCGAGTAATAGTAGCATTAATTCGTTCGGGGTTCGTAGAGAGGATTTGCTACCTCAATATAAGACTTAAAACTCTTACTACAAACTTTTTATCTATTAAAATTAATGTGGTGGAGTACTGATAATTGATACAGAAAAATTTTAGATTAAAATTAGTAATTCCTGTGCTGTATGCCATCTCTAGAATCTTTTTACAAAGAATATGATTGCTCTTGCAATGCACCCTTGAGTTGCAAAAACCCTCTGGAAACAGCCCAACAGATGAGGGGTGCTAAATTTTGTTTAGAATGTGGTTTTCCAGCCACTTTATCTATTGGAACCGAAATCAAAGGTCAACGAGGTAATTACAAGGTAACTAAGTTTCTAGGTGTACGAGGTTTGGGTCGTTTATATGAAGGTATACACAATCAAGAACCTGTAATTATCAAAGAATATTTACTACCGCAATATTGTTTTAATCAAGATGAGGCTTTAAAGCGGAAAGAAACTTTTAAACGAGTTGCAGGGGTAAATTTAGCTGATGGTAGAGAGCAAAACTTTCGTTTAATTCAAACTTGGGAAGCTATTTGCGATCTGAAGGGAGAACACTGTTATTTAATCACTAAAGATACAGAACCGACTGAAACTTTGGGTCAATACTTGATAAATCAAGGAGCGATGAAAGCACCTCAAGTACGTGAATTTTTGACTCAAACTCTACAAACTCTCGTATTTTTGCATACTCAAAAACTACGTTTTCCATCGAGCCAGGTACAGGAGGGTTTAGAACACGGTAATATTAATTTAGATAGTGTATTAATTAAGTTACAAAGTAACAAACAATTTTTTACTATACTCTTTTGCGATCTAGCAAAGTGGGAAAATTTATTCATCCCTGCCAAATTCCCTCAACCTCAGACTAATTCATACAAACAAGATTTAGAATCTTTAGGTTACGCCGCTTTTTATTTATGGTTAGGGAGAACGACACATCATCATACTGGTAAAAAAATCGACCCAGCAGAACACCAATTATTGCCAGATACCGACAATGAATTGAAGCAATTTATTTATCGCTTACTAGGCTTTGATGCTCCTTTCTTAGATGCTCATACTGCTCGTCAAGAGCTACTTAAATTATCTGTAGGGAATCAAGAAGACGAGGAGCAACATTCTGGTAAAAAAAAGCGAAAAAAGAAAAAGCGTTTTCCTATATTGTTCGTTTTATTAGGAGTAGTAGCTTTTTTATTAATCGGTGGAGGAATTTTTTATGGCATTTTGAAGATTGGAAAAGTAGGTCAACGAAAAGATATTGGCTTGAATACAACTCTTAAGCATACATATTTTTCCCAAGTTCCTAACATCGATTCAGGTGAATTTGTTTATACATCTGCAAAGAATAGTACTTGGAGTACTATTCTCAAAGAACAGCCTACGAAAGAAGAAAAATTAGAACAATTGTTGGAAAGGCCAAGGCAAGATGTAAACGTTACATTCAAGCATGTAGAAAGTTTGGCTAGTGACAACAAAAGTCCCATAGAAAGAGTCCAAAGTAAAGATAAGGATTTTGCTATTGTTGCTACAACCAATCCAATCACTGAAAGTATTGGCGATGATATGGATTTCCGTAAAATTGCTTATGATGGTTTGGTCGTGTATATAGGTTCTACAAACAATAATAAGCTTGTTAGGGCATTAGAAGGAAAGATTACTCGCGAACAACTAGCTAAAATTTATACAGGTAAGATCAAAAAATGGAGTCAAATAGCTAAAGGTCTAAGAGAAGATATCGATATAGAACTTTATTTTCCTCCAGAAACAGAAGCAGTAGATAAATTTGAACAATTAGTCTTTGAAAAAGATTCCCAAGACATCAATAAATTTAGAGGTAAAAAAAATGCATCCACAACTAAAGGGACAACCGAGACAATAAGAATGATTCGTCGAACAGTGGATCGTAAACAAACAACAGGGATTATCAGTTTTAATATTCTCAGCAAAACTAAACTTCAATGTGGAGTTTATCCTTTGGCGATCGCTGATGAAAACGGTAGGAATAAGAATCAACCTTTATTTAATCAGCGAAGAAGAACTCCCCTTGATATTTCCGATGACTTATGCGACAAAGATACTTACTACGATGTTAATAATTTTAAAAAATATCCTTTAAAGTATGAGCTATACGTAGTGTACCCTAGAGATAGGAGCAGCGAGCGAGAACGAGGTGGTCTTATGTTTGCCAGTTTATTAAAAAGTGGTCAGGGCCAATGTCTACTTAAGCAGGCGAATCTTATTTCCTTACAACCTATACCTAGTTTTTTAAGTAATCATGCCTGCAAACCGATGTCCAAACCCTGATTGTGAATATTTCAATCGTGCCTTACCTAATACTGCCAAGCTATGTCCTTTGTGTCATCCTCCCTTCGTAAATTTACTATCTCATCCACCACACAACCCATCCCATCAGCAACCACCACCCCAACCTTACCAGCAGCCTCCTTATGTACCAACAACACCGCAGCAGCCCCCAGAACTAAGATTGCCAGTTCTGAAGCTGATTCATTCTAACGGTCGCGAATTTAGCTTGTATACCGAAAGTGGTTCAATTGGTCGTCATACTCAGAGTAAGCCAATACCGCCAGAAATTGACCTATGTGGTATTCCTGACGAAGGAGTAGTTTCTCGAAGACATGCTCGGGTTTATTGGGATTGGTCACAAAATACTTATATGATTGTTGATATCAGTAAAAATGGTACGTATTTGAATGGAAACCTTTTGAACTCCAATGTCCCATATCCTTTATTAAACGGCAATGAATTGCAGTTAGGGCAAGACAACCTTGTAGTTTTTAAAGTTTCTATTTTATAGTATTATATTTTGTTAACAACTTGTTAAAAAACTTATAAAAAATTTTGTCTGGAGATTAATACCAAATATTTATAAAGATGCGCCGAATTCAGTCCACAGAGGTGGGCTTCGTCAGGGCAAACGCATCTTGTCATTAATTCGGCTATATTGTCAATAAAGTCTGAAATACTCCCATTATTCATTACTTCTTACTTCTTACTCATTACTTCTTACTCATTACTTCTTACTCCTTACTCATTACTTCTTACTCATTACTTCTTACTCCTTAC
>JBHJJJ010000043.1:0-78604 GCA_050042755.1 Rivularia sp. (in: cyanobacteria) | reverse complement strand
AAATCTGTCAAGCGCAAATACCCGTTGATGTAAATGTTGCTAAAGCTGTGGATAGTTTTATGCCCGTAGTTTTAAACAATCCTCAATCGGGAGGTTCAAAAGCGTTTGCTCAATTGACTCAGGAATTGTTGCAAAAACTTTAAGAGTAGTTGGTGGTTAGTGGTTATTTGTTAGTTGTTAGTGGTTAGTTGTTAGTGGTTAGTTGTTAGTTGTTAGTGGCTCATGAGCAGCCATCCTACAAATACTAACTAACAACCATCAACCATCAACCATCAACCAACAACCATCAACCATCAACCATCAACCATCAAAATTCTCCCGCTAATGCCGAAACACACCTTTCACACAACAGGGGATGTTCTTTTGATTCTCCGACTTTGGTGGAGTAATTCCAGCATCGATCGCATTTCTTCCCATCTGCTTTAGCAACACCAATATCCCAGTTATCTGTCTGCAATTTATGTTTGCACTCTTCTACTCCGGGAGCATCTAATATTTCTGCTTGAGATGTAAGGAAGAAATACCGGAGTTCATCTACACCGTTATTACTATTATCATTCAGCGATTTTACTGAATTACGCAACTCCTCATCTTTAATGTAAAGTAAAACTTTCGCTTCTAAAGAAGAACCAATCATTTTATCAATTCTGGCTTCTTCCAATACCTTATTTACATCGTTACGGATTTGGCGAATTTTATCCCAGAATTTAACTAATTCGGGATTTTTCCATTTCTCCTCCAATTGTACCCAACCCGCTTCAAATACCGATTTATAAGGGGTTTCGTAAGGTAGAAATTGCCAAATATCTTCCGCCATATGACACAATACCGGAGCGATCGCCTTTGTCAAATTCTCCAGCGCTATCTGCATCACTGTTTGACAACTACGCCGGCGATCGCCATCCAAACTACTGATATATAATCTATCTTTACCAGCATCTAAGTAGAAGTTAGATAAATCCACGACACAGAAATTTTGTACAGCTTGGAAGAAGCGTGAAAATTGGAAGGTATCATAAGCTTGGGTAATTTCAGTAAATACTTCTGTTATCCGATGCAGCATGTATTTGTCAATTTCTGCTAAATGCCTGAAAGCCATTGTATCTGTTAGGGGATCAAAATCGTGTAAATTACCCAATAAGAAACGCGTTGTATTGCGAATCTTGTTACGAATATACATGATTAGCTTCAAGGTATTCTTACCAATACCTACGTCATTGGTGTAATCTACTGAAGACACCCACAACCGCAATACATCGGCACCATAAGCGGGATCTTGCTTCTGATTTTTACCACCTTCAATCACTATTCTGGGGTCAATTACATTACCTAAGGACTTACTTTGCTTATATCCTTTTTCGTCTAAAGTATAACCGTGAGTCAATACGGTTTTATAAGGTGCTACACCCTTAACCGCAACGCTAGTAAGTAAACTAGATTGGAACCAACCCCTGTGCTGGTCGGAACCTTCTAAATATACATCGGCGGGATAGCGCAATTCAGGACGCTGCTGAACTACGGATGCCCAAGAAGAACCAGAATCAAACCATACATCCATAGTGTCAGTACCTTTACGGTACTTTCTACCATCATTACGGTATTTTTCCGGCATTAAATCCTCTACGGACAATTCCCACCAAGCGTCAGAACCTTTTTCGGCGATAACTGCTTGTACGTGTTTGATGATTTCTTCGTTCAAAACCACCTCGTTGGTTTCTTCGTCGTAGAATACCGGAATCGGTACACCCCAACTGCGCTGACGGGAAATACACCAATCGCTTCTATCGGCAACCATGGGTGTTATCCGATTTTGCCCTTGGGCGGGAATCCATTGAATGGATTGAATCTCCTTGAGTGCAGCTTCGCGAAACTTCTCTACTGAAGCAAACCACTGTTCGGTAGCACGGAAAATTGTCGGTTTTTTAGTTCTCCAATCGTAAGGATATTTGTGCGCGTAGGGTTCGTGTTTGATCAGCGAATGAGCTTCAGTTAAAGCATCAATTATTGCTTGATTACCTTCACTAATCTGGTCTTTTCCACCGACAACTTTTAATCCGACAAACTTTCCAGCTGACTCGGTAAACTTACCATCTCCATCTACCGGTGCAAGAATCGGTAAATTATAACGCTGACCAACTATGTAATCTTCTTGACCGTGACCGGGGGCAGTATGTACCAAGCCAGTACCGGATTCAGTCGTGATGTAATCGCCACCGATAATTACCGGAGATTCTCTATCAAATAACGGATGACGATAAGTCGAATTTTCTAAATCCTTACCTTTGAAAGTAGCTTTTAAAGTTAGCTTCACGCCAAAGGTTTCCGAAAGACGCTCCGCTAAATCCGCCGCAACGATGAGATATTTAAAATTAACTTGCTCTAAATTCTCAACTTCCACCACTGCATAATTAAGCTCCGGATTCACCGCTACAGCTAAATTACCAGGAATAGTCCAAGGTGTAGTCGTCCAAATAGCTACACCCAAGTCAGGTAAATACTCTGATAATTGCTCTTTTACCCCATCCGCTAAATTCGTCATCGGGAAAGCAGCATAGATACTCGGCGAAGTATGGCCCTCGGGATACTCCAACTCAGCTTCGGCCAAAGCAGTTTTAGAACTGTGACTCCAATGCACGGGTTTCAAGCCGCGATAGATGTAACCTTTTAAAAACATATCGCCGAAAACAGCAATTTGCGCTGCTTCGTATTGGGGATTGGAAGTTAAATAAGGATGCTCCCAATCACCCCAAACGCCGTAACGCTTGAAACTTTCCCGTTGTTCGTTTACCGCTTCCATTGCGAACTCTTTCGCTTTTTGTCGCAGCTTCAAAGGCGTTAAATTTTGTCTTTCTGAAGACTTCATGGCTTGCAAAACCTTTAATTCAATCGGCAAACCGTGACAGTCCCAACCGGGTACATAATTAATTTTACGCCCTTGTAAAATTTTATAGCGGTTAATAATATCTTTAAGAATTTTATTTAAAGCGTGACCAATATGTAGGGAACCGTTTGCGTAAGGCGGTCCATCATGTAATATAAATAATTCCCCAGGGTTCGCTGTGGAAAGGCGTTGATAAATTTGATTTTCAACCCAAAACTTTTGGATTTCGGGTTCACGCTTAGTAGCATTTGCCCGCATGTCAAATTTAGTCTGAGGTAAATTAACTGTTTTTTTGTAGCTTCCTGATTCAGTCATTCTATTTTAGATTTTAGATTTTGGATTTTGGATTGTTCTCTTCTTGAAAGAAGGAGTTGGGGCAATTTGAGATGACATTGTATTTGCAATTCCCATTACGGTAATCTTACCCAAAGTGTTTAAATTTTGATAATTGGCCCCAGGGCATTAATAAAGAGAGAGGGAGTGAGGGAGAGAGGGAGAGGTAATTGGATGGGGTAAATCGACACGTCACTTGCTACAACGGAGTTCCGCTCCGCAACGCAGTGACTCCCCAACCAATTACTAGCATGCCAACAAACGGTGGGGTTTTAGACCCTCCTGCCTCGACGATAACTCCCAACTCCTAACCCCTAACTCCTAACCCCCAATCTCAATAAACAGTGCAATCTTCATAATACATTGTAGTATAAAGATAAAAAATAATTATCCCCTCCGAAGAAGTCGTCCGGAAGGGGTTTACATTTACTTATATATTGATGCCTTAACAACAAGTAATTTTTCTCGTTTAATTATCCTTGGGGTGCATCATTGGGTGGAGTTTTTCCTGGCGGTGCTTCAGCAGGAGGAGCAAGCTCGGCTTCGGGAGCTATTTCTTCTACGGGGGGTATAGTTTTTTCTTCTGAATTAGCAGTTTCGTGAGCTGCTTCTACAATTTCAACCGGTGGAGGCTCTGGTGGATTAGCTTCTGGGACAGTTTCATCTGTTGCGACGGCTTCAGTATTATCAGTAATAATTACAGAAGTATCTGATACTTCCTTTGTCGCTTCTGTTGATTTTGTCTCAGTATCTTCATCAATTGCATCAACTAGAGATTTGCCTATAGTCGCGGCAGTTTCTTCCTCAGTTGTGGAAGTTGTAGATGTGGCTTGAGCTTGAGGTACCTGTTCTTTTTTACAGGGTAAGATATTGGTGTTAGTCTGAACCAATCCCCCAAGACGTTGTTGCAAGGACAGTTTCGAGGCTTGCTCGCTAATATTGTTTTTTACAGTTTCAGCACTGGGTACCGGGGTTTGCTGCATTGTGGGAGTGACTTGGCGACGTAAGGAAAACGTTTGTAATCCAAACCAAATCAATAAGGCAACAGATGCCAATTGACCTAAGAAAAACCATCCCCCAATACGCGGCGCAAATACCCATAATGCAAAGGCGTAGAACAATCCGACACCACTCCAGATAAAATCATTTTTGCGGTGCACTTCAGGGAAAAAGAAAGCCGCTAGGTAGATTGCTAAACTGCCAAAACCGACTACCAAAGCTAGGAAATGTGTCAGCATTTATGCTTCTCCTATGAGTCTTACAAGAATAGGTTAAAGGTCAAAGGTCAAAGGTCAAAGGTAAATATTTAAAAGTTAGGAGTTAGGAGTTAAGAGTTAAAAGTTAGAAGTTAAAAATTTCTTCCCCATCTCCCCCTCTCCCCCCTCTCCCCATCTCCCCATGCCTTTTTCCCCTTGCCCAATCATCTATGTTAAACATTTAAATTTAGCTAAATTTGTGAGGAAAATGTTTATTAATATACAAATTAAAAATAGTTATGTGTATCGATAATGGATTTTTACTCTTTAAATAAAGTCTTAATGTCTTCTTTAGGAGCGAACCGAAATTCTCGGACTACCCTAAGAGATAAAAGAAAGGATTTGGAAGAGTTAGCCAGAAAAATTTATGACACTACAAAGCTTTGGTGTGATTGGATTAGCCGTTATGGGAGAAAATATCGCTCTGAACGTTGAGCGTAATGGCTTCCCGATCGCAGTTTATAACCGCTCCCGTGAAAAAACCGATGCGTTCATGAAAGAGCGTGCCCAGGGTAGAAACGTAAAAGCAGCTTTTACTTTGGAAGAGTTTGTAGGTTTATTAGAGCGTCCCCGCAAAATCTTGGTAATGGTAAAAGCTGGTGGCCCAGTTGATAAGGTTATTGAACAGCTCACACCTTTGTTGGATGAAGGTGATATCATTATCGACGGTGGTAACTCCCTTTATGAAGACACCGAACGACGCACCCGCGAATTAGAACCCAAAGGTTTTCGCTTCATCGGTATGGGTGTAAGTGGTGGTGAAGAAGGAGCGCTTAACGGTCCTTCCTTGATGCCTGGAGGTACCGAAAGCTCTTATCAATACCTTTCACCCATTCTCACCAAAATCGCGGCACAGGTAGATGATGGCCCTTGTGTTGCCTATTGCGGACCTGGCGGTGCCGGACATTATGTGAAAATGGTTCACAACGGTATCGAGTATGGCGATATGCAATTAATTGCAGAAGCTTATGATTTATTGAAAAATGCAGCTGGTTTAGACCACAATCAATTACATGAAGTATTCGCCGAGTGGAATTCCACAGAGGAATTAGATTCATTTTTGATTGAAATTACTACCAATATTTTCCCTTATATTGACGAAGAAACTGGTTTACCTCTAGTAGATTTAATCGTAGACGCTGCCGGACAAAAAGGTACCGGACGTTGGACAGCAGTAGATGCACTTAATTTGGGTGTACCAATTCCTACTATTGGTGCAGCAGTAAATGCCCGAATTATGTCATCCTACAAACAGGAAAGGGTAGCAGCTTCTAAGGAAATTTCCGGTCCTAGCGGTAAGTATGAAGGCGACACCAAGAAGTTTATCAACATGGTGCGCGATGCTCTCTACTGTTCCAAAATCTGCTCCTACGCCCAAGGTATGGCGCTATTGTACAAAGCTTCCCAAGAATTTAACTACAACTTGAATCTTGGTGAAATGGCCAGAATTTGGAAAGGCGGCTGTATCATTCGTGCTAGATTCTTGAACAAAATCAAGAAAGCATTTGACGAAAATCCTTCACTACCTAACTTGTTATTAGCTCCCGAGTTCAAGCAGACAATTCTCGATCGCCAAGACGCTTGGCGCGAAGTGATCGTTACCGCAGCTAAATTGGGAATCGCCGTTCCTGCATTCAGCGCATCTTTAGATTACTTCGATAGCTACCGACGTGAGCGTTTACCTCAAAACCTCACCCAAGCACAACGCGACTACTTCGGTGCTCATACTTATCAGCGTACTGATAAAGAAGGAGTTTTCCACACCGAGTGGGTTCCTATTGATGAAGCCTCTACTAAGTAATAAAGGTGCACTGAAGAAAGATTCATAATTTGGACTTACGCAATAGTCACTTCGGGCTATGTTGGTGCGTGACACTAAAAGCTAGGATTGGTGATGCGTGAGTCCAATGCCTTATTAACAGGTTCAAATTGACAGTAATACTTCAGTACTATAATTATTGTTTATGGCTCTGAGTTTCAGAGTCTTTTTTTTATCTTTGAAATTTAAATTTTTAAACTTGAGTATTTACGATGTTAGAAATACAATGAAATAACTAAAAAAGTATTTTTTGACAGGTACCCAATATAATTTTTTAGGAGAAAAAAATTATATTGGGAGCCCTTGACACCCCCTGTTTTATAAAAAGAATGTTCTCTTCCCAACTTGCATCCATTGACTGCACTAACGAAGCAAAAATGAAAGTCTTTGGTGCGAAACTTTTGCAGCACGCTATTTTATCGGAAGGGATTGAGCTACTTCATTATTATCATTTACCAGCACAATTACCTACTAGTACTTCCGAGCAACATTTGATTTTGATTAATACTAATGTTTCTCCAGATACCTATGTGGAACAGGTAACGGAAGGAAAGATACAAACGGCACAAATGAGATTAGGGGATGTAATTATTGTCCCTGCTCAATTGGAAGCAAGTGCAAATTGGAATCAAGCACATTCTTATCTAGCATTATGTTTTAATCCTATCGTTTTAGAGCAGAAAGTACATGAAATGGTTAAAGGATATTCTGTGGAATTGTTACCACAGTTTGCTTTGCCCGATTCACTTATACATAGTATTGTTTTGGCTTTACAACAAGAATTATCAACTCCTGGTTTTGGCGGAAAGTTATATTTAGATTCGTTGGTAACAACTCTTTGTACTCACCTGCTACGGCATTACTGCATCCAGAAACCAATTAATATTTTACCTAGCAGCTTACCTCCAGCTACATTAAATCGTGTTATTGACTACATTCAAGTTCACTTAGCTGAAGATTTGACGCTGACTCAATTAGCTGCAATCGCAAAAGTTAGTCCCAATTATTTTGCTGCTCAATTCAAGCAATCTATGGGAATTACACCTCATAAATATGTAATTCAACAACGGATTGCAAAAGCGAAAGAATTAATTATTGCAGGAAAAGGAACGTTAGCTGAAATCTCCAATTATGTTGGATTTGCAGATCAAAGTCATTTTACCCATCACTTCAAACGTATGATTGGTGTTACACCGAAAAAATTTTTGATGAAACAGTAAGAATCTTCCAAAAATTAGAGAAATATACAAGATTTTATAGATTGCGTTTGGCTTTAATAAATTAAAAGTTTTTTACATCAAGCTATGACACAGCAATTTGTTTGCAGCGCTTGTGGATTTAACATGATTGGATTTAACTCCAAAAGGTGTCGATTTTGTGGTGCTACACCGGAACATTTTTTAACTGTTCAAGAGTGTTCTGCTATTTATCAGGTTGGCAGTATTACTGTTAGCAGTCATGTTTGATCGCTTAGTTTTGCAATCTTAACTTCCTTATAATTTACTATGACATTTAATAATGATTTACCCGCTTCAAAAGTGAATGCACGGGAAAAATTAGTCATTGATTATAGTGCAATAGTAACTCTAGCATTTCCTCTATTTTTAGATAGTTTGACCTATATTTTGATTAATCTAACCGATACGTGGTTTGTGGGGAGAATTTCCACCGATGCTACGGCTGCGGTAGGTGCAATCAATTGGTTGATATTTGTTTGCATCATGATTTTCGCTTGTATTGGGGTTGCAGTACAAACACAGGTTTCTCAAGCTTACGGTAGTGGAAATTTAATTAAGGCTGGAAAAATAACTTGGATGGGAATTTGGGCTACAGGATTGACAATTCCTGTTTATGGTTTTTTAGCAACTCATGGAGCAGTTATTCTTGCACCGTTTGGTTTAGAATCTCAGATTGAATCGGCAGCATTACTTTACTGGTTTCCACGAATGCTTGGAGGTTCGATTGTAGTCGCAGATTGGACGCTCAGAGGTTTTTTTAATGCTATTAACCGCACTCATTTGGTATTTATCGTTAGTGCTATTGTTTGTGTTTTGAATCCAATTTTGAATCAGCTATTCATCTTTCAACTTGGATGGGGAATTGCTGGTGCAGCTTGGGCAACTATAGTTTCTCAAACAATTGGTTTAATAGTTCTATTTTGGCTATATTTGCGACCTAAAATGCGACAGATTTATCAAGTACATCGCTGTTGGCATCCTAGCATCAAAAGCATTTGGCAAGTAATGCGTATGGGAGTATTTACAGGCTTGTTTATGGGATCCGATTTAATTGGATTAGCATTTTTCCAAATGATGCAGGCTGAATTAGGTGTTGCTCCTGGTGCAGCGACTCAAATTGCGATGACTTTACTAGCTTTTGCCTATCAACCTGTAGTTGGCTTTGGAGAAGCAGGTATTATCTTAGTAGGGCAATCTCTCGGAGCAGGAAACCAAGCTTGGGCGAAGCGAATCGGTAATGCAATAATCCGATTATCTGCAATCTATATGGTTTTTTTTGGATTAAGTTTAGCAATTCTCGGCAATTGGGTAATTGCTCCCTTTGTCAACATCACTGATTCTCATGCAATGGAAGTTATGGCAATCGCTCCTAAATTACTGTGGATTGCTGCTAGCTATCAGCTATTTCATGGTTTAGTAATTGCTTCAACTTTTTGTTTACAGGGAGCGGGAGACGTAAAATTTCCGGCGATAGTCGCTCTTATCATTTCTTTGCTTGGCTTTGTTCCCCTAGCTCATATTCTCTCCTTTAAAGCAAATCAAGGCTTCGTTAACTTTTTACCTCAGTTTGGATTTGGGGTTTGGGGTGGATGGTTTGCCTACGCTCTTTATGTTATTGTTTTGGGTATTATTTTATGGAAACGCTGGCAATTTAAAGGAAATTTTGAGAACTTTCCAGGTAAATAAGGTACAACCTTAATATGTTGACACTCTCCGCGGATTTTTCCACGGAGTTTTTAGCTTCATTGTTTATAAAGATCAAATATGCTGTATCTATACAAATAAATTGGCGATCGCATCTTGGTAGCGTTCCATCACCACATTACGACGAACCTTCAATGTTTGGGTTAATAAACCATTTTCTATAGTAAAAGGTTCTCGGATTAATTCAAACATAATAATTTCATCATCGCGACGATATCCAGGGCGTGAGCGAACTTCTCTATTTAATTCTTCTCGGAATAATTCACGAATTATTTGATTGTTTAAATTAGCATTTATATCAGAATTGAGGATAGATGAATTTTGATTTAACAACCAGGCTTCTAAGGCTTCAAAATTAGGAACAATTAAAGCACTTAAGGATTTTTGATCTTGTCCTAAAAGCATAATTTGGTCGATGTAGGGACTTCGCAAACAAGCATTTTCTATGGGTTGGGGTTCAATATTTTCACCATTTGTGAGGACGATGGTATCTTTTGCCCTACCAGTTAATACTATTTGATTTTCTGTAGTTAACCAACCAATATCGCCTGTATTAAACCATCCTTCGGAATCAATAGCTTTTCTAGTAGCTTCGGGATTTAAATAATACCCTTGCATTACCTGTTCTCCCCTTGCCATCACCAAACCTCGTGTATTTGCGGGTAGCATTTCCCCGCTTTCTAAGTCCACAATTTTGATTTGGGTTGCGGGAACGGGTTTACCGGAACTACCTCGCAAATTTCGGTAATATCGACGCGCACAAAGTACCGGAGATGTTTCTGTTAGTCCGTAACCAACTAATATTTGAATCCCCACAATTTCAAAAAAATCTTCCAAATGTTGGGCAAGGGAACCGCCACCACAAATTAATTGTTTTATATTACCTCCTGTTGCCTGTTGAATTTTTTTATAAACAATATTTTCACCGAGAAAATGTAAAGGTGCCAATAATATAGTGGTTTTCCAAGCATTTATAATTTCTGCTGTCGTGGGATTTAAATTTTCTAAATCTAGTCTTTTCCAAGTACGGACAGCTTTTATATATCTGCCACTTACCTTAAGGAAATTATTAATTAATTTTTGCATTCGTGGCGATTTATCGCGGAATGATTTTTCAATTCCTTCATAAAATGATTCCCAGAGTCAGGGAACTCCTATAACATATTGGGGTTTATTTTCCTGTAAATCTTGTTTTAAATAACGACGATTTGTATAGATTTGAGTACATCCTTGAGACAATGTATAATATTCCCCTACTCTTCCAAAACTATGCCAAGTAGGTAATATACTCAGAGTTTTATCCCCAACACTGGGCTGAATTATTGCAGGAATAGTATTAATTTGATGAATTAAATTACTGTGGGTAAGCATCACTCCTTTAGGCTTACCAGTTGTTCCAGATGTGTAAATTAATGTCGCTAGTTTCTGGGGATTGCTCTCCACTGGCTGCAATTCAAAATTAGTTGCTAGTTGGATTAATTCAGCAAAATTTATAATTTGTATATCAGTTTGAATATTTTTACTGTCCCTCAGTGATTCGTCAGATAATAAAACTATCCATTCTAATAATATATTCTGGGAATTGCTATATATTTCCGGCGCAATTTTATTCAAAGTTTTGATATTTTCTACTACTAAACCAATACTGCCGCTATGCTCTAAAATATATAACAATTCTTCTTTATCTGCTGCCGAAGAACGTACCGCATTTGCCGCTCCAGCCATGATAATTCCCTGGTCTGCTATCATCCACCTCGGACTATTATCAGCAAACAAAGCAACTCTTGAGGGTATATTCTCTTGCTCACTTTTGCCTATACCCAAAGCTTGAATTCCTACCGCAAATTGTTGGATTTGGTAGTACAGTTGCGAGTAAGTTAGAGTTATTGTTGGTTTACTGTGGGGGTCAATTAAGGCTGTAACATCCCCAAATTTATTGGCAGTAATCTCCCAAATTTCTGATAATGATTTGATCTCACTGTAATCAATCAAACCTGTCATCTGATATTTTTCTGTCGGGGAAAAAATATATTTATTCATTACATTTTGGGTAATAAAAAACTGAACTTGTGATTTTTTTAATTGAATTATTCCGTATCTGTTATGTAAAAATGTTAATGAAATCTCAGCTAAATATTTATTTAATTTGGACTTGTATACTGAAAAATAGATGTCACAATTTTAGCCGAGATTTTTAACTCAGAGAATACAACAGTTATATCACATCACCTTCATGTCTATGAAGGCAAACTTATTTTACTATTTATGCAGTTTTTTATAAATTATGTGGATTAATCCAGATAGTTTGAAGAGCAGTAATATATCTTTCTTATAGTAACTATAAACTTTATTATGGTAGTGGAAAACTAGACAATACTACTGTACTAAATATTTTTGGCGAAATATGATTGGATTCCTATATGTCCCAAAACTTCTGTAAAATGGATTCAGTAATTTGCGTTTAATTAGCAAAAATATTGCAAAATAGTGTTCTCATGGGTACCCGTCAAATGGTAAATTTCAGTATGTAGGGATTGATTTGATATTTTGAGAAGTTTTTAACACTATTGTAATTAATTTTAGGTTGTGGATCGTGGATAAGATTAAGTCTTTTGATTTTCCCAGAAATGAAGCATTATTCGGACTCAAACCTGAAATAGGAAGGTGGTTTTTTATTCCTCTTGGTTTAATAATTTTACTATGCTTGGGAACGGTGTATTCCTGGAGTATTTTTAGTACCCATTTTGAAGCAGCACTACAAGCAAAACCAGGGACAATTCTACTACCTTTTATGGTATTGGGAGTAATGTTTACCTTAGCAATGCCGATTAGCGGATTGTATATTTATCGATTTAGTCCCCGAATTATGACTATGACTGGTGGAATTATTGTGGGGATTGGCTATTTACTTTCTAGTATTGCCCCAAATTTACCTTTTTTAATTATTAGTTATGGTGTAATTGCGGGTATTGGAGTTGGGATTGTTTACGGTGTTCCTCTTGCGGTTGCTGCTCGCTGGTTTCCCGAGCGCAAGGGATTTGCTGTGGGTATGACGGTTGTTGGCTTTGGGCTTTCTCCTTTGGTAACTGCTCCAGTGGCAATTAATTTAATTAAAGCCTTTGGAATCAGAAATACCTTTGTAATTTTAGGCATTATATTTACATGCATTATATTGGCGATCGCTCAAGTTTTGAAAATGCCTCCCAAACGCTGGCTACCGGATGGCTATAATCCCGAAGCAAGCATTGATAATAATATTCAAGGTAATTCTCAAAATAATATTAATAATTCAACAAAAAATTTACCAATGGTACAAACCCAATCGTTTTATGGGTTATGGATTTGTTATAGTGTCGGTACTTTTGTCGGACTTACGGCAATTGCTACTACAGCACAAGTAGGAAAAGAAATTGTCGGACTCCAAACAGAACAATTGGCTTTTGCAGTCCCTTTATTTGCTGCTTTTAATGGTATCGGTCGTCCTTTATTTGGTTGGGTAAATGACCGTTTAAAACCGAAATTTACTATTATCATTATTAATATATTAATTACGATCGCATCGGTGATTATGTGGAATACTTCTCAAGGAGAATTAATCAATTTTCTTGTAGCTTATTCCATATTTTGGTTGTGTTTAGGTGCTTGGTTAGCAGTAGCTCCCGCAGCAACTTTATCGTTTTTTGGATTGAATAATTATCCGAGTAATTATGGTTTGATGTTTACTTCCTTTGGTTTGGGTGGTTTATCAGGTATTTTTACCATCGCAGCCATCAAAGGTATTACTGGCAGCTTTAATCCATTTTTCTACATCACTGCCACAATTGCTTGTATCGCCATATTTGCTGCCATCTTTCTTCTCAACCGTCCCCACAAAACCGCGATCGCAAATTTTTTATTCAAATATTTTATTAGTCCAATTACTCCATTTTTACTATCGTTTGTGGAATTTTGGCTTAATTGTGCAATTCCCAAAAAAAGCAATTAACAGCGGCGTTTACAGCAAGTTTATGGAAATAAACTAAATATGTCACAAAAAGACATTATTAAGAATAATCACGATATTTTTTAAAATTACAATATTTATGTTATGCGGCTCGGCTTTGAAAATAGTAATTAGTGAATAGGAACAAGGCTTTCAACTAAATTTACCCAAGCTGTAATATAGTTTGGTTTATTTGTGCCGACTTACTTACATAACTGTTTAAGCATTGGTATATTTACTTTTATCATTAACTACTAACAACCAACAACCAACCACTAACTCCTCATATTATGAAAGTCAGTTTGTGTACGATCGTAAAAGACGAAGAATCAACTTTATCGAAGTGTCTGAATAGCGTCAAAAAGTTTGTTGACGAAATAGTAGTATTAGATACTGGTTCAACTGATAAAACCGTAAAAATTGCCCAAGGATATGGTGCTAAGGTACATCATTTTAAATGGTGCAATGACTTTAGCGCAGCTCGTAATGAAGCTTTAAAATATGTAACTGGTGATTGGGTATTGGTTTTAGATGCTGATGAAACCTTAACGCCAGAAATTATTCCTCAGTTGCGAGAAGCAATAGAAAAAGAGGAATACCTACTGATTAATTTAGTGCGGGATGAAATTGGTGCAGCACAATCGCCTTATTCAATGGTTTCCCGACTGTTTCGTAACCATTCCGATATTCATTTTACCCGCCCCTATCACGCTTTAGTTGATGATAGTGTCTCAGAAATTTTACGTAAGGAGCCGCACTGGCAGATAGGTTATATACAAGGAATTGCAATTCTACATTCGGGTTATCAACAAAGCCAAATTACTCAAAAAAATAAACTCGTTAGAGCAAAAGCAGCAATGGAAGAGTTTCTCGCAACTCATCCCGATGATGCTTATGTTTACAGTAAATTGGGTGCATTGTATGTGGATTTGGGAAATATTCCTCAAGGTATCCAGTTGTTATCGAAAGGAGTGACTTTTGTAAATGAAAATCACGATATTTTATACGAACTTTACTATCATTTGGGTATAGCTTACAGTCGTTTGAAAAATTTCGGCCAGGCGATAGCTCATTATCAAGCTGCGATTAAACTGCCAATTTATCCAATCCTTAAGTTAGGAGCATATAACAATCTTGGTAATTTACTTAAGGAGAAAGGAGACTTTAACGGTGCAAAAACAGCTTATGAAACAACTTTGAAAATCGATCCTTCTTTTGTAACTGGATATTACAATTTAGGAATGACATTTAAAGCGATGGGTTTATTTAAACAAGCTATTGCATCTTATGTTAAAGCCATTGATTTAAACCCAAAATATGCCCAAGCTTATCAAAATTTGGGTGTTGTATTGTTAAAAACCGGTTATCTAGATGATAGTTTAACAGCCTTTAATGAAGCTATTGCTTTACACGAACAGCAAAATAACGGTTTTGAAGCAGAGCAGTTGCGTAAAGGTTTGAAGGAAATGGGTTTAGTAGTCAGGAGTTAGGAGTTGTAGAGACTTCCGCAGTGCTAAGTAGGTTGGCATTGAAAATAGTAATTGGGATAAGGCAATAGGCTGTCTTGCTGTCTTGCAATAGGAATAAGGGTTTGAGGGCAATTAACCCAAGCTGTAATGTAGCTAGGTTTATTTGTGCCGACTTACTTACGTCTGTTATTGAGTTAGGAGTTAAGAGTTAAAAATATTAATATTTGAATCCGGGTAAGTTGATATCAGAAATAAAAATCCAGGTGTGGCAAAAATATAAAAGCCCAAAATGCCTACATGAATGGAATTGTAAACTATGACACCTCAAGAATTTTTAGAAAGTTTAGCACAAGCACAAACAGACTCACAGAGGTTACTAATTTTTGCACAATACTTGGATACAACGGCGCTAGATAATGCCACAACTCGAATGTGGAGAAGGCTTTCTTACAGTAACGAAATTGAAATGTCACTCAATAATGTTGCTTTTCATTTAGAAGCACTTGCCCAGACACCAGTGCAGTAACGAAAAGCTAAAACGTTGTAATGCCCCCCAAAAGTGGGGGTTTTTTATCAAGACACTGTTTAAATTTAGATTTGGTTTAATAAATCATCAACCAAATTCTAAGTAAAGATTAAAAATGCATACTTTTTAACCCAGATAATAAAATAAAAACAGTTACCACCTGCAATTGATCGCTGATAACTGTTGAGTGTTGAGTTTTGAGTGTTAACTGTTGACTGATTTGACAAATTTCTCCAATCTATCCATTCCTTTCTCAATTGTTGCCATATCGGTGGCGTAAGATAAACGAATATTGTTATCTGCACCGAAAGCTACCCCAGGAATTACTGCTACTTGTTGCTCTTCTAAAAAGGTTTAGCAGAATTCTAAGGAGTTTAAGCCGGTTTTACTGATGTCTGGGAATAAATAAAATGCACCATCGGGTTGAGAGCAATTTAATCCGGGAATGGCGTTGATTCTTTCTAACATTACTTTGCGTCGTTTGGCGAAAGCTTGACGCATTTCCTCGACACAATCTTGCGACTCTTGTAGAGCTGCTATCGCACCATACTGAGCGAAGGTACACACATTCGATGTACTATGACCTTGAACGATGGTTGCTGCTTTAATTAACTCGACAGGTGCCGCTAAATAACCCAAACGCCACCCAGTCATTGAGTAAGCTTTGGCGAAAACGTTACTAACAATGGTTCGAGCAAAAATTTCATCGTTGAGGGAACCGATACTCAGATGCTTTGTGTCGTCGTAGAGAATTTTTTCATAAATTTCGTCAGAAACGACTAAAATATCCTTCTCAACGATAACTTCCGCCAAAGCTCTGATTTCTTCGGGCGTATATACCATTCCTGTAGGATTGGATGGTGAATTAAGCACGAATAATTTAGTACGGTGTGTAATTGCCTTTTTTAAAGCTTCTGGCTTAATTTTATACCCAGTTGTCTCATCCGTCGTCACAATTACTGGGGTTCCGCCAACCAACTTCACCATTTCTGGATAGCTTACCCAGTAAGGTGCGGGAATAATTACCTCATCACCCGGTTCAATCAATACCTGCATTAAATTAAACAGAGAATGTTTTCCACCGTTAGTAACGATGATATTCTCTGCTTGATAATCCAGATTATTTTCCGACTGTAACTTGCGAGCTATGGCTTTTCTTAAACTGGGTTCCCCTGGTGCGGGGCCATATTTCGTCTTACCTTCATCCAAAGCCCTCTGTGCAGCAGCCTTAACATGGGCTGGCGAATCAAAATCTGGTTCTCCAGCACTAAAACTACAAACATCAATTCCTTCCGCCTTCATCGCCTTCGCTTTCGCGGCGATCGCTAAAGTGAGAGAAGGGGATACCTGACTAATTCTTGCTGCCAGCTTCATCTTTACTTCACATTTCTTTGTTCTTTAAGAATATCCCATTATTCCTTACTTAGTGGATAATTGTTAGAACTTTCAATTTATAATTCTTCTTACTTGTCTCCCTTTGTTTTCTTTTACCTATACCTGGCTTGTTAGCTGAGTAATAATTTGGGGAAGTCTATAAATATAATTGCAAAGAAGCCGAACTACAAAGTGTTACATAAAATTTTGAACCGCTTGGCTTTAGATAAAAAAGATCGATATCGCCAGTATTTAAGGAATTTCTACCGTTTTATTACTCAGCGTCCATCTCGGACTATCAAAGTAACAGTAGTATTTACTGTGTTATTATTCTTACCTCAAATTATTTTAACTTGGCAAGCTTATAGTAGGTTTCAAAATATAACAACATATGAATTACAGCTTCAAAGCTTAAGTGATGAAATTATCTATCTTGATGAAGTATTAACCATGTCAGCACGGATGAATGCTGCTACGGGTAATCAGATGTGGGAAAAAAGATATCGTCAATTTGAACCAAAGCTAGATGCTGCGATCGCAAAATCAATTAAATTAGCACCAAAAGTATATTCGAGTGAAAATGCCAAGAAGACTGATGCTGCGAATAAAAAGTTGGTGGAAATGGAATACCAATCTTTTGAGTTAGTCAAAAATGGTGAAAAGGAGGCAGCACAGGCACTGTTATTAAGCAATCAATATCAATTTGAGAAACTCCAATATCATGATGGTGTTAAAAAAATAAATCTTGCCATTTCCCAGCAGCTTCAGAAGAAAGTGATTAGATATCGCTATCAGTTATTATTTACCAGCTTTTTTGCGATTTTTAGTTTAGTGATGTTGATTCCAGCCTGGTTAATAGTATTGCGGTTATTGAATGAATATTTGAAGCAGCGTAAAATTTATCAAGCTGAATTACAAAAAAATAATAGGGAACTTGAAATTAGAGTACAAGAAAGAACGCAAGAATTAAGTGATAAAAATCTCCAGCTTCAAGAAACTCTTCAAGAACTTCAAGATACTCAAATTCAGCTAATTCATGCAGAGAAAATGTCTGGCTTAGGTCAATTAGTTGGAGGTGTTGCTCACGAAATTAATAATCCTGTTACTTTTATTGATGGAAATATTGTATTTGCGCAGCAATATGCTGAAGATATATTAAAACTGTTGGAACTTTATCAAATACATTTTCCCGAGGCACCCGTAGAAATTCAAGATGAAATTGAAGAGATTGAACTTGATTTTATCAAAGAAGATATCTTCAGTATTCATCAGTCAATGAAAGTGGGAACCCAACGTATTCGGGATATTGTACTATCGCTGCGTAATTTCTCTCGCCTTGATGAAGCTGATTTGAAACAAGTAGATATCCATCACGGAATTGATAGTACTTTGATGATTCTTCAAAATCGTTTAAAATCAACAGCAAATTCTCCAGAAATCGCTATTATTAAAGAATATAATCAACTTCCACCAGTGGAATGTTATCCTGGTCAATTAAATCAAGCTTTGATGAATATTCTTTCCAATGCAATTGATGCTTTATCAGATAAAATTAGTGAGAAAAAAAATCCCGACTTTATGCCCCAGATTCGCATCTTGACGAATTTATCCGATAACAATCGTGTAATGATTCAGATTTCTGATAATGCTTGTGGAATGAGAGAAGAAGTACGTTCAAAGTTATTCGATCCATTCTTTACAACCAAACCTGTAGGCAAGGGTACCGGGTTGGGTTTATCTATTGCTTATAAGATTATAGTTTCAAAACATAACGGTCAATTATCTTTTAATTCAACACTCGGAAAAGGTACTGAATTTATCATTCAAATTCCGATTACCCAATAAAAAGTTGCGATAAACCCAGCCAGGAGCATGCGCGAAGCCATCGCACAAACTCTCTTTATAAAAATGCGCCATATTTAGCCTCGCCTTAATAGGCTTTGTAAGAGTAGCGGTATTACTCCCAATTCCCCATTCCCAATTCCCAATTCCCAATTCCCAATTCCCTATTACCTAATCCTAATTACTTTGTAGAAAACATTTGTACTGCATAAATTTATAGGATTTTTAGATTAGCATTTGGTAATAAAAAGATATTAATCTGGTTATTTATTCTGTTACAATTCCCATCAAATCAATTCATTTTTATCCCGAAAATCTTTTAATTGTAGGGTGTGTGACGGTTACGAAAAATTATCGAACATAACCGAATAATTCTAATCTTACCGTCACGCACCACATATTTTCGCAATGGTACCTTACTCTACTAACAGTACCCCTACAGCATAATGAATTACACAAAGACGACTCAAATCAACGCTCCTGTAGAACAAGTATTTATATTTTGTGCATCTTCCGATGGCTTTGAAAAACACTTTCCTCACCCTATTAAATGGATAGATACAGAAAAAAATTGGAAATTGGGTTCTCTTATTGAATTCAAATTTCGCTTTTTATCAATGTGGTTATATTGGAAAGCAGAAATAACTGAATATCAACAAAATAACTTATTTACTGATGTTTCACGCTCCGACTTCCCCTACAAATATTTTGCTCATAGTCATTTATTTGAATCACAAGGAGAAAAAACTATTTACACTGATAAAATCGAATTTAGCTTTGGTTTAGGAAATTTAATTGATAAAGTTGTTGATATACCCCTTCTCGAATCTACCTTTAGCCAACGACATATCAGAATGAAACATGTTTTTAATTGTTAATCGTCCAAATGCTAACATTAGCTGACGACACGATATTATAAATTCGACCTATTTATTTCTTTCTTCTAGGTTCTAAGACCAAATGGTGCGTTACGGCATGATTCAAATAGTAATTTAGACCCCAAATATATTCAAGCCGTAACACACCCTACAAATAGAAAAATATCAAAAACCCGGCTTTTCCAAAAAACCGGGTTCCTAAATCTTTACAATTCCCTCCTCCCTTGCGGGGAGGGTAGTGGTGGGTTTAATTAATTAATCTAAAATTCCAAACACCACTTCCGAAAATCATCGCCACGCATTTCAAAATTCGCATACTGATCGAAACTTGCACAAGCTGGAGACAGTAAAACTACTGATGCATCATACTGCTTTGCCAATTCCAACCCGCGAGAAACAGCTTTTTGCATCGTTCCCACATCTTCGTAGCTGGAATATCCTTCCTCTTGCAAACGTTTCGCAAATATCGACGCTGCATCTCCAATTAATAAAACTGCGGCAGCTTTTTCCTTAATTTTAGTTATCCAAGGTTGATCGTTACCAGCTTTCGCCGCACCACCAGCAATCAAGATTGTTGGACTTTTTACCGACGCTAACCCAACTTCGGCAGCATCATAATTTGTCGCTTTACTATCATTAATAAAATCAATTCCTTCCCAAGTGCGAATGTGTTCCAAACGATGAGGTACCCCAGGAAACTCGCTAATAGCTTGGTGAATCGCTGATTTTTCAATTCCCGCTAACCTTGCCGCCGCAACGCTGAGCAACAGGTTTTGCAAATTGTGTTCTCCCACCATTCGCAATGCGGAAATCGGCATAATTTTTTGATCTTCCGATACAGATGCAATGTGTTGCGTCTCTACAACCCAACCATCTTCAATGTAAAAACCTTTACCGCCGATTAATTTATCTTTACCTTTAATGCTCGTCCAATAAGCATCTTTCCAATCAGTTTCACCCATTTTGCTTAAGTATGGATCGTCACCGTTGAAAACCTGCATTTGAGAACGATGCAATAATTGCGCTTTGATATTGTAGTAATTTTCTACAGTTTTGTGACGTGCCAAATGATCTGGCGTTAAAGTCGTCCAAATGCCGATTTTTGGAGTTATCGAGTTGGAAGATTCGATTTGATAACTGCTGAGCTCCGCTATTATCCAATCAAGAGAGGGGGTAGAATTTTTTTCTTCCTTGTCCCTTACTTCAATTGCAATCTGGGAAGCCGCGTTACCAATGTTACCGCAAGTGGGAGCGTTAAGACCCGCTGTCTGAAATATTGCGCCTACTAATGATGTTACGGTAGTTTTACCGTTGGTTCCGGTAACTCCTACCCAGGGAATAGAACGTAAATTGCGCCATGCAAATTCCATTTCCCCGACAGTTTCAATTCCTTTTTCCCGCGCTTCTATTTATGCGGGAATATCCCAAGGTACCCCGGGACTAACTACGATTAATTTCGGTAATTCGGTATCGTTTAGTAGCAGGGAATATTCTAATTTAACTGTGATTCCCTCGACAGCAAGTTCTTGTTGTTGTTTGAGGAGGTTAGGGGAGGTTTTGGTATCACCTATCTCCACCTCCCAACCTTCTCGAATCAACAATCTCGCCGCAGCAACACCGGACTTTCCCAATCCTATGACATGAGCTTTAGGCATAGACTGTAAGCAGAAATCCCTGGTTAAGCAACTTTATATTAACGTTTCTTGGCATAATTTACACCATGTCTTGTTGATTTTTACTACAGATTTTTTACAATTGCGCCAAAATCAGCTAATATTCTGGCGTGGTTACGAAGTAATCCTAGTAAATACAGACGATTTCTTTGAATATCCGGATTGTCATCCATTACTAACACGCTTTCTGGACCGTCGAAAAATGTACTCACTGTAGGTGCTATTTCTGCCAATCCTGCTATCAGTTGTTGGTAATTACGAGTAAGTTGTGCTGCTTGGGTTTGCGGTAATAAGCTAACGACTGCGTTATAAAATGATTCTTCCGATGACTTTTGAAACAAGTCTTTTTGTACTAAGTTTCCCGGATCTAGTTGTTGGGTATCCAAATCACCTTTTGCCGCTAATCTTGTAGAACGATTTACCGTTTCGTAGATTTTATCTAATGTGCCATTATTGCGAATTTCTTGCAGAAATAAAGCGCGATCGCGAACGTCTAGTAAGTCTTGTAATGCCCTTGCTGTATATTCTGGATCGTTAACTCCCAGCACGGCATTAACTAAGTCGTAGTCGATCTGTTTCTCTTCTTGTAATAAGGTACGGATGCGTTGTAAGAAGAAGTCTTCTAAGGATGCGACTAATTCGGCTTTCTCTTTCTTATAAATATTTGCGAATTCTGCTGCTGTGTCTTCAAGTAACTGCTGCAAGTTAATTGATAAATCGCCATCCCAAGTAATATTAACTATAGCAGTTGCGGCTCTACGCAAGGCGAAGGGATCTGAGGAGCCAGTGGGAATCATTCCCAAACCGAAAATACTTACTAAGGTATCGAGTCTATCGGCGATCGCCACAACTCTACCGGTAATAGTTTGGGGTAAAATATCATCGGCACCTCGCGGTAAATAATGCTCAAAAATCGCAGCAGCTACAGCTTTGGGTTCGTTACTTTTTAAAGCGTATTTTTGACCCATAATTCCCTGTAATTCCGGGAATTCATATACCATTGAGCTAACTAAGTCGGCTTTACATAATAAAGCTGCTCTTTGGATATATTCTTGTTGTTGAGTTTCTAAATTTAATTGATTGGAAATTCTTTCGGCAACGGCGCATATTCTATCAACTTTTTGCGCCAGAGAGCCCAAATCTTCTTGAAAAGTTACCGCTTCCAACTGCGGTAAAAAGCTTTCCAAAGATTGCTTAAGATCGTTATCGTAGAAATATCTACCGTCAGCTAAACGAGCGCGAATTACCCTTTCATTACCTTTAGCAATGATATCAGATTTTTCCGGGTCGCCATTAGAAACTGTAATAAAATAAGGCAACAATTCCTTTTTCTTCTCAGTTTTAAACACCGGAAAATATTTTTGGTGAGAAACCATTACAGTAGTAATTACTTCCGGCGGTAACTCCAAAAATTCCGGTTCAAAATTACCCACAACAGCAGTCGGAAATTCTACTAAATTGACAACTTCTGCCAACAAATCGGGATAAATTTCGGCGAAACCATTCAACTTTTGCGCCGCATCTCCTATCTCTTGAGTAATTCGATTAACTCGGGTTTCCACATCCACAACCACAGAAGCTAAATTCAAACTACTCACATAATCGGTAGCTTGATTTAGTGTGATATCACCCGGATGTAATACGCGATGTCCCCGGGAAATATTACCACTTTTCACCGCTTCCGAATTATTATCAATTTCTATCGGTAAAACTTTATTATCTAACAAAGCCACCAACCAACGAATCGGACGAGAAAACTTTAAATCCCCATCACCCCAGCGCATCAATCGCTTGCCTTCCAAGCGAAAAATCCATTCTGGAATTACTTCAGTGAGAATATCGTCAATAGTACGTCCTTTGATACTTTTCTTAACAAAAATAAAATCACCTTTATCCGTTGGACGAACTTCAAAAGCCGAAACATCCACACCTTGCTTCTTCGCGAAACCCTCCGCCGCTTTAGTGGGGCTACCATCCTTAAAAGCAGCCTTCGCGGGGGGTCCCTTTATCTCTTCCTCTCTATCCGGTTGTTGCGGCGGTAAACCCTTAATTAACACTGCTAATCTGCGGGGAGTACCGTAAATTTCTACCGCATCAGTATCGAGAAAATTTTCCTGTAAAGATATTGGTATTTGACGCTTCCATTGCGCTAGAGCACCACTCAAAAAGCTTGCGGGTAACTCTTCCGTTCCGACTTCCAATAAAAAATTAGTCATAGCACCTAATTGAGTATCAAAGATGAAGGTGATATTTTCCTTCATGCTCAGTTCAATTTCAACAGTGTACCGTATCGTTTTGGGTTGGTTGGAATGCTTCGGTATAATTTTTTGGGTTGGGGCAATGACAGTGAGCAGCGATCGGGTGTGATTCGTCTGATGGTGGGGGATGAAGGGTATTGCAGATTCATCTCATGACTGATAACTGTTGACTGCTCACTGTTGACTGTTATTGTAGGCTAAGTAACCCAAAATAGGATTAAATTCTTCACACCAGATTCCCACAGATTTATAATTAGCAAGGTTGACGTTGCTGTCATACCTAGAGGGGAATTACTCAATATTTCAACTCCGCTGGCATTCCTCCCCCGTCTTACCCCGGAGGGGAAGCGGTGGGAGGAATGCCAGTCAGCATCTAATAATTTACGCATAATCTCGAACTACGATTAAGTAATTTGACTTTTTTCGTCTGAAATTGTCCCAGTCGTTTCCAGTTGTGGTCGTAGACTGAAATTACACTATTAGCTTCCGACCAACCACCTACCCAGCCGACATATTTTTTACCAGCCTTAGATGCAATAACTCGATCACCACTTCTAAAGCCGTAAGGTGTAACAGTTCCCCCAACTCTCTTGAGTTTTCCCCTTTTTGTATAGTTTTCTTCATAAAGCTTTCTTCTAAAAAGCTTAGGTCGAGTCACTACAATAAACGGTGCTTCTGTTATTGTGATTTGACCATTCCATCGATGTCCGTGAGTCTTGACTGTGTTGAATTCTTGGTAAGATATGAAACTTGTTGAACAAAGCGCAATCGCATCATTAGCGTGAGTTTCTGGTGTTTGTTTGGACTTATCTTTCTTGTCTTTAACCAAGCCTAGATAGTTTCGGTATTTTCCGGTATCAAGTGAGTTTATGTTGATTACAGGTGCGATTTTTTCCGCTTCTTCTCTGAACCAGTTTTCACCGACCGTTAATGGTGAGATTCCAAAGCCATTTTTACTTGTTCTGCCCCCACAGTCTTCATCTCGAATTTCAGAAAGAGGAAGTATCTTGCTTAGTTCTTCAAGAATAGTTAATTCCATCTCTCTATTCGCTTTGATACTTGGAGGTAGCTTGCTTTTTCTTCTATTTTAAAATCGCTTTTCTCTGTGATTTCTGAGTTTAAATAGCTTCTTTCTGTTTATTCTTTGACCTCTCCGAGTACGCCTCAACTCGCTTCGTTTACCTAGCTTTCCTGTGACCGACTGCCTATCTTTATTTTTTTTCTTAGACTTGTAAAAACCAGGAATACAAGCGTGAATTTTTACAATTGTTGTTTTTTCTGACTGTACTGCTATGCCGGTGAAAGCCTTACCTCTATCAACACCAGCAAGGATTTTCTGAGTGTTATAGCCCGAAGGTTCTTCGTTTAATTGCACATAAAATACGCCAATTTTGTTTCTTTTACCGACAGCTTTTCCGCTTTTTATCCATTTTCTCGCTCTAGAACAAGTTGTTGGCATCAATGTTTTTCCGGACGGTGATAGCACTGGAACTCGTATGACTTGCTTGTTGTCTTTCATTTGTTGTTGGTATAACCCAAAAAGTTTGTTTTTGAGGCGAACCTCGTCCCTATGTCCCTTTCGGGACACGCTTCGCTAACGGGCAATTCGGAGAGCGTATCTCTTATTCACGACTAAGCCATAAAGCGGTACGAACTAGGGAAATATTCGTACATTTAGCCTCTACCGAATCTCTGTGCCCTAACCAATTATTACTTTGAGTACCGTAATCCTAGTAAACTAGGTTTTCCTCAAGCCAACTCCTACCGCGACAGCGGAGGTGTTGGTAATTGACACTTCTCTCTAGAGGAATAAAAAACCCTTGCCGACAGACAAGTCGAGTGATAATACGGAAGATTTTACCCCTTTATCCGAAGATAATGTATACAAAGTTTTTCTTATTTTTCAATATATACACTTACATAAATGTATATCTAAAAAACGGAGATACAATGAAATTATCATACTACAAATTACCTAATGGAGAGAGAAACTTCGGAGACGATCTTAATCCTTGGCTGTGGGAAAAACTAATTCCAGGGGTTCTAGATAGTGATGAAAGTGTAGCTTTCGTTGGCATTGGTAGCTTAATTAATGATGGATTACCGTGGCGCACGCGTCATGCTAGTAAAAGAGTCATTTTTGGTACAGGTGTAGGCTACGGTAAAGGTGAAGTCAAACTTGATGAATCCTTCAAAATTTATTGCTTACGAGGTTCGCTTTCCGCAAAAGCCTTGGGAGTAAAACAAGACTTAGGAGTTACAGATGGAGCTGTTTTAGTTCGCAAAGTCTATAACAACACGGCTAAAAAAATCCATCGTTTTTCTTACATGCCTCACTATGAATTGGCAGGAAAAGGATGGGAAATTGTTTGCAAAGAA
Organism: Rivularia sp. (in: cyanobacteria); assembly: GCA_050042755.1. GTDB lineage: Bacteria > Cyanobacteriota > Cyanobacteriia > Cyanobacteriales > Nostocaceae > Rivularia. Next base: position 52,992 of record JBHJJJ010000043.1, on the reverse strand, counting down.
TTGGGTTTTGGTTATATCGATCCCAGATGGACTGTAGAAGAAGTTTTATTATCCATAAGCCAAACAGAGGTTTTGCTAACCGAAGCTATGCATGGTGCAATTATTGCTGATGCACTTCGCGTTCGGTGGGTACCAATTGTTACAAACTCAACAATTCTATCTTTCAAATGGCAAGATTGGTGTTCCTCAATTGGTGTTGAATACAAGCCGAGTTATATTAAGAGATTGCAACATCCCAGAGAAAAGCACGATTTTTTGACTCCAATTCGCGGCGTAAGAGATAAAATCAGGCAATACAACGCAAGTAAAGCTTTAAAGCAGGTTGCCATGAATCAACCTCCGTTTTTAAGTGAAGATTCCCGCATTGAAGCCTTGACAGAGAAACTTGAAGAAAAGCTTCACCTGTTCCAAGAAGATGTAAAAAATGGATTGATTTGAATCATAAATCTGGTCATCCCAAATTATAATCAGATGATTTTGGGTGAATCATAATTGATATATTCGTGGTTACCCGAACTTATATTTTCTAAGAGCAAGTAGTTATGGTTAACGAGTTTTGTTTTTGTACTTTAGCAGTATGGAAGAGGGATCGTACCCATTCTAAAATGCTTGCAAAAGATATTCAAGAACAAGCCCCTAATGTTCCTTTCCTAGTTCTAACAGACGAACCTGCTGACTTTGTTGAATATAGTCATACCATTCCTATAAAGCATCGACTCCAAAGCGTAAAAGGTTATCATGACAAACGCTTTGTAATCGAGAAATCATTGGAAAAGTTTGACACGTGCATATTCTTAGATTCTGATGTGCGAATAATTGGCAAGGTACCATTAGGGCTAGAATGGCTTCCGGGAATTACGGCAAGAACCGGACGCAGTATCATAAAGCAGAATGTTGAGAGAAAGCGCTGTGCTGAGTTTGCAGCAATAGAGCAGGTGGCACAAAAATTAGATATAAACCTCGAGGAAACAAAGTGGTTTCATGAATTCATGTTTGTTGTCAAAAAACAAGGTGGTGCAGAAAAGGTTTTTTTACAACTTTGGCAGACCATTTCCTACTTCTTTGAAATGCAAGGAGTTTATAGTGGAGAAGGAAATGTTATGGGATTAGCTGCTGCGAAAGCAGGCTTAACTATCAGATTTGATTCTGAAGACAAGTTTCCATTTTTCAAAGATAATATAGAGCGAGTCAGAGTTAAAGCAGGGCTGTCAAATTTGGAAGACAAACAGATTTACTTTGAGATGCATAAAGAAATTGAATACCCAAAACGTCCAATTTGGAGGAAATTTTTTGATAAGATGACTCGACAAGCTATCTTCTATTATCGATTGTTAAGACTAAGGTATTTTGCCAAGCAGAATTCTGGTTTTCAACAGTTATTTTAAGATTGTAAATCACACCTAAAAGCACTATGAGGATGGTAGCCCCGTATTTTTAAATCGGGGTGGAAATCCGAAGTTAGGCGAATTTATTCGCCGTCTTCTTCAATCAATAATTGTATGTATTGCCTTAAACGTTCCTGCCAATCCGGAACGTTTTTTAATGCTTCTTTATCTTTTGCTGTTAAACGCACGGTAATTGTGCTTTTTAACGATTCGGGACGATTACTAACAAATCCCTCAGTATTTCCCTTCTGAAAATGTCCAGATTTATTCCTCATAGTTGTTGACGGTTAGTGTACTAACTGCTATATTAGTTATAACAACATTTGAGAGGTCGGTCAAATGGCTCGAAAAACAACACCATCGTTCACAACAGAATTACCGCTAAAAGTAGATAGCAAGCTTGAAAAGCAGCTAAGCGCTAGATTTCAAGCTGGAAGACAACTATATAATGCTTGTCTTAGCGAGGCGTTGATTTGTATGGAGTTGGTGCGTAATTCCGAGTCATATAAGCAAGCTAAAAAGCTGAATCGAGAGAAAGACAAAAAACAGCGTAAAGAGTTATTTAAAGCGGCTAGAGAGCAGGCGAGATTTTCTGATTATGAACTACAAAGTTTTGCAGTTACTCCCTTCCCGCTATAAGAAAACCTATTAAGTAGTATTTATGATTACAAAAAGGCAATCTTTCGAGTGGGAGAATTAATCTGTTTGCCCGGAAGACTTGGGAACCATTTCAACACTCGGGAGAACCCCAAAAACAACAAATCACCAGCACTAAAATCCTTCTTTACCCACACAGCGATAGATTTGTTTTGTTTTTGGGGTTTACACAAATTATAAAATTATTGATAATTAATCTGTAATAAGCGAAAAATTTAAAAAACAATATGTCTCTATTAATTGAAACATGAAATGATGTTTCAAACAGAAAATATTAGTTTTAATTTTTGTATTTATATTTGATTTGGAAGATTACTAAACCTTCATAGCAAATATGTCGAATTATATTTTGAATTTGTTCTGGTGTCTGAAGTTGGTTAAATTTGAAAAAATTCTCTAATTTATTTTGAACTTGCTGAATACTTACACCCAAGGTGAGATGATGTAGTAGTTGAAGTCTTAAAAGATGAATAATATACTCGACTAAATTAAAGTTGGGAGAATAGGTCGGAGTGTGAATAAAATCTACAATTATTTTATTTTCAATTTTTAAATTCTCAAGATGTATTTTAACTTGGGATTTCATTTTATTCTTATGTGTTGAATTATTATCTAAAATAATGGTTAATTTATTAAATCCTTCTCTTACACAATCTTGGCATAATTGTGCAAAGTAATCAGAAACGTCTTCAGTTTTAGATTTTTCTTTTAATTTTAAATATTCTTTACCTGAAGATACATCGAAAGCTACATTCCATTCAATTTATTTCTACGCCCCTTTTCATTGCTAGGTATTTCAGGACGTGTATTCTTTTCTGCCCACCCATAAAACATACTTGGACGGTCATAAACCGCAAATTCATCAAAAAATACTATTTTTTCTAATTCTTCTTGATGTTCGAGTTTTTTTTAACTTCCATATAAATAATTTTTGCTGTTCTTAGGAGGGCGTTAGCATAGTCTCTATGTGCTTTTTGGTATGATAAATTTAATTCATTTAATATCTCATATATTCTCGCTGTTTTCAGCTTTACTCCCCATCTTAATTCAATGATTTTGCTAATAATTTTACCTGTCCAGATATTTCTATCAATACCATAATCTATAGGTTTTTCCGAAAGTAACATTTTTTTTAATTCCTGTTTCTGTTCCAGGTTTAATCTTGATTCTTTTTGATGAGTAATTGGTTTTACTAATGAGTTTAATCCCCCTTCTAAAAACTTATCTATCCAAGAAGTAATAGTTTTATAATGACAATCTAATAACTCTGATACTTCGATTCGACTCTTTCCTTCATACAAGTATCTAATTGCTAATAATCTTTTTCGTATATATTCTTGTTGGTGCTTGTAGTACAATTGTTGCCATAAATCCACATCTAATTGGTGAGTTTCTAGCCTGAAAGTTCTATTCCGTAAAGATTTAACCATGATGCAGCCCAAATTTTATTTCATGTAATATAAATTATTACATGAAAGCTAATCTTCTAGCGGGAGGGGAGTAAAACAGCAAAATCATCTAAATGGATTGCTGATAAAGTTGATTCCAATACCCAACAAAAGCTAGCTACCAGAGCGTTTAAAGCAGTTGAGCCTATTCTGCTTGGAATTGCTAAGCAAGTGCGTTTTAGAGTAACTACTCGCTTTAAATCAATAGAAGGAAAGTCAAATAAGCAAGGCTTGCGCTGGTTAAAAAATCAAGTTGTCTGGTGTGGTTTAAAAGTTGAACCTATTATCGACTGGAATAACCCGGTACTGACCCACGGCTTAAACTCACCTGTTAAATATTGCCGGATTCTATGGCGCAACCTAAATGGTAAAAAGCGCTGGTTTGTTCAATTAGTTAACGAGGGATTGCCATTTCAAAAGCCCAAGAACTATGTAACTGATGGGACTATAGGGCTAGATTTAAATATTTCTAACGTTGCATTCGTTGCTGATTATCACGCGGGGCTGTTACCCTTTGCTCAAAACGTACCAACCTTTGAGCGCGAGATTAAAGCATTGCAACGTAAGATGCAGCGTTCCCAAAGAATGCATAACCCAGACAACTTTGAGCCTGATTTTGATAAGCGGGTTGGTAATAGAATTGTCCGCAAAAAAGGCAAGGTAAAGAAGGGTAAAAAGCGCTGGATTAAAACCAGAAACTATCGCCGCATAGCAGCCAAAAAAGCTGAGTTAGAGCGGCGCAAGTCGGCTTATGCGAAGTCACAAAACCGTAGGTTAGTAAACGAGATATTACGCCACGGGAACCGAATAAAAACAGAACGTGTAAGCGTTAAGGGATGGCAGAAGCGTTATGGTAAAGCCATATCAGCTAAGTCTCCCGGATTTTTCCAATCAGAACTTGCCCGCAAGGCTGTTAGCGAAGCGTGCGCGAAGGGCATAAGCGCCGGTGGTCAGTTGATAAAGTTTCCTACCCAAACAACAGCACTGTCACAAACTCACCTTGATGGTAGTCGCATCAAAAAGAGCCTATCAGAAAGGGTGCATAGGGACGTTACTGGTATTCAACCCATGCATAGGGATTTGTTTAGTGCTTCCGCAGGCTAGGTGCGTGTATGGGAATGTGTTGTCATTGCGGGATGCTTTGGAGGAGTATCCGGATACGGAGCCGTATTTGTTAGGGGCATGGCAACAATACAATAAACTGCAAGCAAGTAGCCGCGTGCAAAAGCAGGGGTGTCCCAGAAGCCCCTCCGAGCAGTTTCCTAACCAGGTGCTAAACCTTAACCAGATAGTCATTAAGGACGACAAGTTAAGGTAGATGCCCGAATCCCCGTAGCTTTAGCTCGGGGAGTGGCTCAACTCATGTGCCCTGTGGAGGAACCTCACAACACAAGCCTGATTTTTTGCATAATTGCGAATATTATTGCCATTTTTGAAGGAATTTAGTATGATTTTATCTAACAATTGCGAATAAAGTGATGGCTTCGCCCATGCCCTTATAGTGCTGTAAGGGGAAATTAATGCCAAATTATATCTATATAGCAACCAGCTTAGACGGATTTATTGCTACAAGCGATGGTGGGATCGATTGGCTATTGGAGATACCCAACCCCGAACAAAGCGATTATGGATATGCTGAATTTATGAATGGTATTGATGCCATGGTAATGGGACGAAATACCTTTGAGAAGGTTTTAACTTTTGGTGAATGGTCGATACCTAAACCTGTCTTTGTATTAAGCAATAGTTTAACGGAAGTTTCTGGAAATGCGATCGATAAAGTTGAAATTGTCAGCGGTGACATCAAGGAGCTAATTAATCAATTGAATCAGCGAGGGTATCACAATTTATATATTGATGGTGGTAGAACGATACAGAGTTTCTTAAGAGAAGATTTGATTGATGAAATGATTATTACTCTTTGTCCAATTCTCTTGGGAAGTGGATTTCCTTTATTCAACAACCTCGATCAAATGCTTAAGTTCAGACATGAAAAAACAGAGATATATAACGATTCTCTTGTCAAAAGTCATTATATAAGGGACAGATAGAAGCAAGCTGATTTTCTTGCATAAATAGTTACTAACTTCCTTCGGAGCTAAAGTCAAAAGTACAAAAAATCCGAAATTGGTATAAAGCCTCTTAATTTATGAAGAAGATATAGAAATTAATTCGTTTATTCAATCTTCTAACTTCAGGCAGAAGTAAAACTTTTGACTCGTGAACAGATAGGATATTTAATTGGGTACTTTATCGAACTTTATAAATTTAAAATTCTGCAATTTACCTTAATTATGACTCCTAACTTACGATTTCATTTTCATTCCCATTTTCTTTGTTGTTACTTAAATTATTATTACCGTTGTTATTGCCGTTATTATTGCCATTATGATTACCGTTGCCGTTTAGATTATCACTTATATTGACATTTATGTAAAAATTGATGTTAATTAAGCTACCGTTTCTACCGCTAAATATATAGCCTAATATTAATCCTAAAATTAAAGATAATAAAATCATATTATCTTACCAAAATAATCAGACAAATGGTAAATCAGTTTTTACTTTTAATCTTATTTTATTAATTTATTTATTAATAAACTGTTCAATCAAAGCTAAAAATATTTCTTGTGAATGACAAAAATATTACTTTCTGTAATCGGAATGGTCGGAAATTGTCGTTGTGTGACACTTCGTGAGATTATCAACGCAATAAAGAGGGAGAGAGTGAGGGAGTGAGAGAGTGAGGGAGAGGTAAGTAGCGAGGCACGGAAAATTATAGTTGAAAAAGGCTAAAGGCAATATTTATAAGGGTTTGAGGTTAATTTACTTTTATATAGATAGTTATGTTTTTTTGCGTCTACTTACTTAATTGGTTGGGGTTAAAAACCCCAACCAATTACTAGCACTGTAGAGACAGTGGGATTTTAGACCCATTCGCCTCGATAATAAAGTTTATAAGTGCCGGGGCTACAGCAGATTTCATATAAATGAGGTACACATATATTCTTTATAAGGCAGGGAGCAGGGGGCAGGGGGAATGTACCTCATCTACTTGCAAAACGCTGTAATATAGCTGTTTTCACTTAGATTAAAAACAGGAAACTGCTTTGGAGAGCGGGGTAGTTTCCTGTATTGGAATCAGCGGCAAAATCTTTGATGAAAACTTTTTGATAACAATCACTACATTAGGTGCGATGGACCGCAGACCGAAGGTGTATCCTAAGGCATAAGTAAGTCGGCACAAATAAACCAAGCTACATTACAGCTTGGGTAAATTACCCTCAAACCCTTATTCCTATTGACTTTTGCCTATTGCCTATTGCCTTATCCCAATTACTATTTTCAATGCCAACCTACTTAGGTGAGTGGCTTATTGGGAATGTTTGGTGTTGCTACCTTGTGGGAAGCCGTATTTGCAGATGTCGGCGTGGCTTTGTATTTTGAGGAAATAAGGGAGACAGAGGAGAGGCGGAGATGGGGGAGTAATTGATAACTCTTAACACAAGACTGCTCACTGCCTTAGCTATTCCCCATGCCCTATTTAAATTGTTAAAAAACCACTAATTTGTTATTATCTTCTCACTTAACCCTATTAATTGCTGCTGTAGTTCAGATTACTGGTATTATTTGTTTGCTTAAGGTAACTTAACTTTAAGTAAATCCCTTTCATAATCAAAGTATAAACTTTAATTATGTCAAGAGTTGCTAACGGTCAAGATCTGTAATTAATATTATTGAGGGTTTATTATCAAAAATAATTGTAAAGTCTACTGCTTAAATACTTCTATAGGAAAATTAAACGATGTTGTAATTTATGCAGCGGAGGTAACTTTAGGTACTTTAAGAAAAGCTAAACACAAGTTAAGAATTGTCCTTCGGCACGGTAGAGTTGATTAAATCAATCTCTATTAATCAAAATATCTCTAAAAGTTTGAAAACAACATAACACAGATGTGCCGCCAGCAGGTCTCCTCCACATAAATCAAAAGTTTCAAATCGTTTTGGCTGGTGTCGGCAAGTTGTTTCCTCTACTATATAAATTGGGCTTATGTGGCATAAAGAAAAAAACAAAAATCCAATAGTTAGTTTGACTTTGTTATTGGCATTGGCATCAACGCCAGTAATGAGTAGTTTATTCAAATCTGACTATGTATTGGCACAATCGCCAACGGAAACTCCATCTTTCCCACTTCCAACAGCGGTACCCGATGGAACTACAATTCGGGTAGATGGTTCCGCTAGTATGAGAAGAGCGAATGAAGCCTTAAAACAACGTTTCGAGAAAGAGTATTCCGGATCGAAAGTTGAACTTGCTAGCAATGGAACCAATGACGCGCTTCAAGCTTTACAAGACGGTAAAATTGATATTGCAGCAATTGGACGCGGTTTAACCCCAGAAGAAGAAAAGCAGGGTTTAGCACAGCAGCGTTTGCGACGCGAAAAAATTGCGATCGTTGTTGGTCGTGATAATCCTTTTAAAGGGGATTTAAGTAATCAGCAGTTTACCAGGATTTATCGCGGAGAAATCACAAATTGGTCGCAACTTGGCGGACCTGCTGGTAAAATTCGAGTAATTGACCGTCCCGACACTAGCGATACTCGCGAAGCTTTTCGCAACTATCCACTTTTCAAAGGCGATTTATTTAAAACTGGTTCCACTGCTACTCAATTAGATAGTGACGATCCAGCCGAAGTTGTCAAGCAATTGGGTAATGACGGTATCGGCTTCGTTTTAGCCAATCAAGTGTCGAAGCTGGATAACGTGCGTATCTTGAGTATGCACAAAACCTTACCAAATGATGCCAGATATCCTTATTCACAACCCCTAGTTTACGTTTTTAAGAAAGATCCCTCTGAAGCAGTCAAGAATTTTGTTGGTTTTGCCACAGCAGCACCAGGGAAGGAAGCAATAGAGGAGGCGAGAGTTAAAGAAGCCGCCGCCGTTGCACAAACAGTAGCTCAAGCGATTTCTGGTGATGGGAATGCGGCTACCGCTAACCCCGAAACAACCGCCGACACAACACCAACTCCCGGAAGCACTGAAACTGCAACAACCGATGGTACCCAGGCAGCAGATAATGAAACTGCAACAACCGATGGTACCCAGGCAGCAGATAATGAAACTGCAACAGCCGATGGTACCCCTGATTCAGGAGTTGGAACTGCAACTAATACATCCGCTTCGGGAGATCAAGCATTGGTACCGGGAACTAGCGCCGGTGTTTCTGCCGAAGCTGCTGGGACAACAATACCTTGGTGGTGGATTTTATTACCCGTAGCAGTTATTACTGCCTTAATACTGTGGTGGTTGTTGGGAAGACGCAAGTCTCAAGAAGATGATACTGTTGCTCGGGGTGTACTGCCAGACGATGCTCCCCCTCCTTTCACGCCGACTTCTACAAATACCAGCGGTGCTGTACCTGAACCCCTCGCAAATCAGCCTATCGATCCCGCATTAAATGCAACTCAAAGTACGGCGGGAATGAATGGGGTACCAGTAGAAACCGCATCGAATACAACACCAGGAATGAACCCAGCAGGCATAGCAGCTGGAGTTGCAGGATTGGGATTGGGAGCAGCAGCACTGTCTTCTCAGAATCAGGAAGATACATCTGATGTGCGCGAGAACCCTGAAGTTGACCTCGATTCAGAATTGCCTTTGGATGCTCCAGATTTACAGCAACCTGATATTCCCGATACGAGCTTGGATTTAGAAGCACCAGCCGCTGTTGTTAACACTTCTTATCCTCCGCTACCATTAACTTCCAACCCAACAGATGGAGAAGCTCCGCCAACAGAGGAAGGTGATGCAGTTGGGGCACCATTAGAAACTTCTCCTCAAGAAGAATTACCTTCACCTCAGGGAAATAACTGGTTGGGAAATTTTGCTATTGGTAGTGCAGCCGCAGCAGGTGCAGCTAAAATCAAATCCAAGCTAGCTGGCAGGGAAGCTCCCGAATCAGCAGCAGATGAATCTGTACCGGAAGCTCAATTAAATGAAGTTGAGAACAGAACTGAATATCCTCCGTTACCAGATGTTTGGGAAGCAGAAAAATCCCCCACCGACGAGCATAAAGATTCATCTTTCCCCTTGGGTGGAGCAGCAGCCGCAGCAGCCGGATTGGCTTCGGGGTTGTTTAATAAAGGAAATGATGATAAGTCTGATGACAGTAATAATTCCGTAGAAGAGCAAACAACAGTAGTCCAAGAAACTACACCTTCAGACTTGTGGGAAACCCCGGAAACCGAAGCACCAAATACTGAGGTACAAGAAAATTCATCTTTTCCCTTGGGTGGTGCAGCAGCAGCAGCCGCCGGATTAGCTTCGGGGTTGTTTAATAGAGGAGATGATAATAGATCTGATGACGCTAATAATCCGGTAGAAGATCGAGTAGAGGAGCTACCAACAGTAGTCCAAAAAACAACACCTTCAGACTTGTGGGGAACCCCAGAAACCGAAGCACCAAATACTGACGTACAAGAAAATTCATCTTTTCCCTTGGGTGGTGTAGCAGCAGCAGCAGCCGGATTAGCGGGAGGAGCCGCAGCACTGGGTTCTGGGTTATTTAATCAAGCTAAAAATGATACTCGAGATGGTAGTAATAATCCGGAAGACAAAGCAGTAGAAGAGCAACCAACACCTTCAGACTTGTGGGGAACCCCAGAAACAGAAGAATCCCCCACCGACGCACAAGGAAATGCACCAGGCGCAGGCGGTTTTGCTACGGCAGAGTTCTTAAATCGTTCTCAACAAAACACCCCTCCAACAAGCGATCGCACCGAAGCAGCATCACTTGCCAATGCCGATTTGCCTGAGGTTCGTATTACAACCTCTAACGAAGAGTTAGAGAATCCTCAAGGGGTATCACCGCAAGAGCCATCGCAAAACGATGGTTTACCGAATGTTTGGGTAACACCATCAAACTCACAACCGAGCAACCCAGAAGAAACTGTTTCTGAAAAACAAGTTGCACAATTTGGCGTATCATCTAAGTTAGAAGACGATCCTGCATCGGCCAGTGGTGCGGTATTAGCAGGAGGAGCAGCACTTGGTGCGGCTGCATTAGCTTCTCAGATGCTTAGCGATAATGAAGCATCCCAGGATCTTGACGAGGAGAGGGCGGCTGTTGATGTAGCCTTGGATAAAGTCGCAGATGAAGCCGAAGCCGATACTAATAATATTCCTACATCCGAGCAAGATTCAGATGCAGGAGAAACGTCGGTGAATAGTATTTACGGAATCCGCAGTAATAGAGATACCGGCGAGAGCTATGTATTATTAGCAAATCGCACCCCGAAATGGGCTTATGCTTCTTGGAATATTGCTACTGATGCCAGAGTTGCAATGCAAAATCGAGGCGCTACTCAATTGGTATTGCGACTGTATGATGTCACCGACATTGACTTAAGTTATCAAGAACCTAGAATAATACAACAGTACGAATGCGAAGAAACAGTTACTCATCGTTATGTAGCTATACCCAATAACGATAGAGATTACATCGCGGAAATCGGCTATCTAACTGGAGACAAAGAATGGTTGAGAGTATCGCGCTCGCCAATTATTCGTGTATTCAGTCGTCCCCATAAAGACTTCTGGTTTGAAGCGGATGCAGAATTAATCATTCATGGTGCAACTGAACCCGGTTCAATTGTAACTATCGACGGACAAAATATTATAGTCAAGCAAGATGGTACTTTCCATCTAAGAGTTCCTTTCACTGAGAGCTTGATTGATTACTTAATTACCGCCGTCTCACCCCATAGCGAACAAGCAAAAACCATTCATCTGCAATTTGAGCAATTGGAGTCGGAAAAGAGTTAGTAGTTAGTGGTTGGTGGTTAGTGGTTAGTGGTTAGTGGTTAGTGGTTAGTAGAACAACCATCAACTATCAACTATCAACTATCAACTATCAACTATCAACTATCAACCATCAACAATCAAGCATCAACTAATAATTATCTCGTTATTTCCAAGTAAATATGCTCTAAACCTACCGGTTGACGAGAGATTGAATCAATTTCAATTCCTTCAAATCGAGAAATAATTTCTTTTAATTCTAAATGCTCTGGCAGCCAAAAAGCCAGAGCATTTCCATATCTACGATGAGTAAAACCATATTGTAAGCTTCTATCGATCGCCTGTTGTTCAAATTTAGTTTTTACTACTAAAATTTCTACTGCTGCAATATTTGAACGCAATTGTGTTAAACTACCTTCAGCTAATATTTGACCATTTTTTAGAACCCCAATTCGCTGACAAAGACGCTCGGCTTCATCTAATAAATGCGTTGTTAATAGGACAGTAATTCCTTGATTTTTTAATTCTTGAATTAACTTCCAAATTTCATATCGTGCCTCAATATCTAACCCCGTAGTTGGTTCATCTAAAATTACTAACTTTGGCTGATGTACCAAAGCCACCGCAATATTTACCCGTCGCTGCATTCCACCACTTAGGGTTTCAACCGGGCTTTTAGCTCTATCTAATAAGTTAACAGCTTCTAGGGCTAATTTTACTTGACGCTGGCGCTTCTTACGGTCTAAACCGTAAATTTCCGCAAAAAAGTTGAGATTTTCCTCACAAGACAGAGTTTTGTAAAGTAAATTTTCTTGAGGTGCTATACCAATCAACTTCTTTGTTGCTTCTGAAACTGTTTGATTATTAATTAAAATAGTCCCACTATCGGCATTAAGTAAATTACAAATAATATTTATAGTAGTAGTCTTACCCGCACCATTTGCGCCTAATAAACCATAAATCTCCCCTGCACCAATATGCAGTGTTAAATCTTTGAGTACGCGCCTTTCACCATAAGATTTATTTAAATTATCTATCTTTAACATAATTTATTATGGGTATTGGGGTGAAGGAAATTTATTTTTGATCTTTTATCTTTTAACTCTTAACAACTAACAACTAACAACTAACAATTGACAACTACTTACTAAAGTTTTCTTTCCGCCATTAACATCCTTTGATAAGAAAGCCATCCACCAATAACCATCATGAATGCAAACCATGTTAAAAATTGTAAATGCTATGGAATGTCGGCTATTTTACTATTGTTAGCAGAAATTTCGGTTAGCGCTTCATTCATATGAAAAATCGGATTAAACTGAGCTATATCGAGAAGGGTTTGAGGAAATAAGGAAGCAGGTAAAAATGCTCCACCTAAAATTAATAATGGAACTCCGAAAGCCGCAACTAAAGCGTTAACATCTTCAGTACGACGAGCTAATTGAGTACCCAAAATAAAGCCTAACCCAACATAAGCAACAATACTCATCAAAATAATTAATGCTCCCATAAGGATAGAACCATTAAACGACGGGTACCCATGAGAATTTTTTTAGGAGAAAAAAATTCTCATGGGAGCCCTTGACGCACCCCAAAACGCCGCTACTGCGTATACAAGCAGCGTTTGAGCAATACCAATACAACTATGAGCCAGAAAAATTCCTAAAAAGTAAGAAGTTCCACTCAAAGGAGAGATAAATAAACGTTTTAAAGTTTGCTGTTGTCTTTCGGAAACTACTGTCGCGACGCTACCACCTAAACAGCTAAAAAAACAGTGCTGCCCCTACTAAAGTTGAAGGTGCCGCGGTCTCAAAAGCCTGCTCCATTGATAACTTTGCCCTTTCCGCCAAAATATAACCGTTCAAAATTAATACTGAAACTGGAAAAATACTCCAAAAAATTAAACTGCGTCTGCGTCGTAATAGTTCAATTAATATTCGTCGAGTTACACCTATTGTTTCACGCCAGTATTTCATGTTTTATATCTAGATTTTTTGTCCGGATACCACTTTCCTTGTTATTATTACACTCGATAAATATTAACTCTAAATAATTATATTTTTATTAGACTAGCTAATTCTTCGAGGTAGTCAAAGTATATGAAAATAAACTGACGATCTAATCAAAAATTAATTTTGCTTAAAAAAGAGAATGAGTAAACAGCAAATAGGCTAATTCTGTAGATAATGTTAATTATCCGACCAAAAAGGAACCTACCTAACTTTTAGTAGTCAAAACTAGTATACTATATATCTGTGCGTCTTTTTTTAGAGATTTAAATTAATGATTTGTTGTCTAAACTACAAAAAGCTTAACATTAAATAAGTAAATCTACAAAGTTCGTAAAAGTAAGTGTGTGAATTTTGTTTGTTCTGGTAAAGTAAGCAGTGATACTTTTATTTGATAAAAATATTTAATGTAAACAAGCTAGTTTTTTTATCATAGTTCCCTTATTTAGTGAAAATTTTGTTCTGTAACTAATGAATCAAGAATCTAATTTACAGGAATCATCTACTTTTTCTCGTCGCAGCATGATCAAATTATTTGGTATTAGTGCGGTGACTGGGGTAGTGGGGTACTCTAGGTTTAAAAAACCACAACCGACAGTTTTTGAGAAAGAGACTTTAAGCTTACCGCGCATGTCGGAGGGGAATAAAAGTGTGGTAGTTGTTGGTGCTGGATTAGCTGGATTAGCTTGTGCATACGAACTTAGTCAAAGAGGTTTCGCGGTAACTTTGTTGGAAAAATCTCCCCAACTCGGGGGAAAAATAGCAAGTTGGGATATAACTGCTAATGGTGAAACTTTCAGGATGGAACATGGTTTTCATGGCTTTTTTCCGCAATATTATAATTTGAATAATTTAGTTACTGAAGTAGGTATAAAAAATAATTTTCAATCGTTAAATTTTTATTCTCTCGTTTATCGAGATGAGAAATATCAACCAGAGGTATTTCATCCAACTAATACTGCTTTTCCTTGGAATATTGTCGATTTAGCTATAGCTTCCCCCAACCGCTTAAAATGGGGAATTAATTTAACAAAATTCAAACATTTACAAGTTTTTCAAGCAATCAGCGGTTATGAAAGAGAAAAAAATTTCAGACGTTTTGATGATATTTCAGTAGCTGATTGGGTAGCAAAGGATTTTCCTCAAGGGCTGTACGATTTATATTTTCTACCCTTTGCAAAATCTAGTTTAAATGCACCAGATTTAATGAGTGCGGGAGAATTAATGCAATTCTTCCACTTTTATTTTTTTGGTAACCCAGAAGGATTAGCTTTTAATGGTACTCGCGATGATATGGGTACTAGTTTGGTGCAACCCATCGCCGAGGAAATTAAAAAGAGTGGCGGTAAAATTATTACATCTGCCACAGTTAGTGAAATTCAAGCTGTAGAAGGTAAGATAGATTCTTTAAGTTATCAAGTTGGTAACAATAAAACTGACAAGCACCCTGGAAAGTTTTTTCCTCCTGAAAAAACTTTCCAGGGAACCCTTGACGTGCCTTTCTGGGTAAAACGTAATGAGAATCTAGAAAAGTTACCGGAAACAACTTTAGAATACTTTGGTGCAGCGGATGAAGTATACGCAGTAAATTCTCAGAAAGACGAAGCAATTTCTTTAACTTGTACTCATCAGGGTTGTACCGTAAAAATGGCAGCAGATGGTTATTTTCATTGTCCTTGCCACGGTGCAATGTTCTCTGCCGATGGTAAAGTAATACAAGGACCGGCGAAACGGAATTTAGAAAGTTTTAAAATCGCCCAGCGTCAAGATGATGAATTGCAATTGATAGCAAACAATCCGGCAAATTTATCACCTCAAACATTAAAAGCAGATTATTACGTATTCGCCACCGATGTTGGGGGAGTGAAACAATTATTTAAACAAATAAATGGTGATGTGAGTCTGTCAGTAAGTCAACAGGTAGACAAATTAGATATTGCGGATCCTTTTGCCGTATGTCGTTTTTGGTTTGACCGCGATTTTGTGTGGGAACAAAGTAATTTTACATCATTGTCGGGTTACGAATTAACTGATAGTATCACCCTTTATCATCGCATTCAACAACAGTTTATTGACTGGGCCGAGCGTACTGGTGGTAGTGTAGTTGAATTACACGCTTACTGTTATAAAGAAAAACAATTCCCTACTCAAGAAGCATTATTAACCACCTTTAAAAACGAACTCTATGAAATAGTTCCAGAATTACAACAAGCCACAATACTGCATCGCGAATTAGTCAATCAAAAGAATTTTTCCGGATATCCACCGAATAGTTATCAAAGAAGACCAGAAACGAATACCAGTATTCCTAATTTAGTCTTTGCTGGAGATTGGGTAAAAATGCCCTTCCCTTGCGGCTTAATGGAACGTGCAGTTAGTAGTGGGTTATTAGCTGCAAACGCAATTTTACACCGTGAAGGCTTGCAAAGACGTGAATTATTATCTGTAAATCCAGAAGGATTATTACAGATTTAAATTTAGTTCGGGCATTGGGCATAAATTCATGTTTTTCAACACCTCATATCAAGGGGTGCTATAAACCAGGGCAAACGCATCTAAATTTAGAGTATAGGCTGAGTAAGAAGTAATGAGTAATAAGTAATAAGTAATGAGTAATAAGTAATAAGTAATAAGTAAGAAGTAATAAGTAATAAGTAATGAGTAATGGGACTATTTCAAACTTTATTGACAATATAGCCTAATTAATGACAGTTCGGCGTTTGCCCTGTGCTATAAACAGGGTGAAGTTGAATTTACAAATAATGATTTAACTTTTTCGGTAAACCGAAACTAATTTATTCCTAATAACCGAACCTTGAAAATCAACATCTTCAAAAGTTCGGTATTCATCATCAAATTATTCATAAAAACCGAATTCATCCTTGATTTAAGTCTGATTACTATGAGACTAACGCAATCAATAAACTTCTAATTACCAAATAAAGATAGAACCATGACAACATTAGTAACCTGGAATCCTTGGCAAGAATTGAATGCTTTACAACGTCAATTTGATCGAGATTTACCAAAAGTTCCTTTCTCAGAATTACAAGTGGATGAAGAAGCAGTTTATCTGAGATTAGAACTTCCTGGAATTGACGCGAAAGACTTAGATATACAAGTCACAGAAAAAGCTGTTTCCATCAGTGGAGAAAGAAAATCTGAAAGTAAAAATCAAGAAAGTGGTACTTTTAGAAGTGAATTCCACTATGGTAAATTCCATCGCGTAATTCCCTTGCCCGCACGAGTTCAAAATACTAACGTTACTGCTGACTACAAAGATGGTATTTTGAGTCTGGCTTTACCTAAAACAGAAGCGGAAAAACATAAAGTAGTTAAAGTCAGCTTAGGAGACACTGCTGCTTAATTATAAACAGAGAGAGCCCTTAACCCGACACCCCCGAAGGGTGCGGCTATATAAACAAAACCCACCTAATGGTGGGTTAATAATTCTTCTAGCCCGCCTTAAGGTGGGCTTTGCAATCGTAGTTTTAGGCTTACAGCCTGCGGGCTTTTGGCAAAAGTGGGATGCTCCCTCGTAGTCAGCTATTTATCCCTGAGAAAAACACAACTGCGATTTTTCCGACTAGTAAAATCCTCTCCCCTCCGGAAGGGGAAGGGAGTGGGTTTTTTTTATGTATTGCACTCAACTTAAAAGCGCTATAATCACCCACAAGGGATAATGATTTACAACATCCAAGATTTATGACAAGTCCAAGTCCAATCTGGATGTAGTTGATAGAAACGTAATTCCCATTTTACAGAAGCTTGGATATTAACTATTTTTTCTGCTATTCTTTTCAATGTATCTTGTTGCTTTGATGGAAATTCATAGGCAAGACTTAAATGCAGCCAATCTTTGAAACGTAATTTGCCATGACGATTTGGAGAATCTACATTTTTAGCAAAATCAAAAATTAGTTTTTTTAGCATCGGCGAGTGTAATTCTAAACCATGCCACTCTGGTTTAAATGTCATATTTAAGACATTAATTACTGGGGTTGAATATTTTGACAAAGAATTATTTAAAGCTTTTATATAAATAGGAATAGCCATTAATTCATCTTCAAAGAAGCCGGTTAAAGTACAGTGAGGCATATATTTATGGGCTGCATTTTTACCGCATTCAATCTCACTTGTTTGAAAGTATAATTCTAATTGACTGGCTAATTCGCCAACTGGACAAGCATAGACAATAAATTTTTGCATAAAATAATTAGGTTAGAAGGGTATGGGGTAATGAAGCTTTTGGATAAGTACTAATCAAAGATTTAATTCCCTTGATTGATAGTCAATATCGGACAATTGGTAACAGAAATTATAGAGCGATCGCTACTCTTTCAATGGGATGCGGACAAGCATTAGAAGTAGGATTGAATAATTTAAGTAGGTACGTGGTAAAATGTTTCCCCAAGGGTCGCACTTTTCAAGATAGTGAGATTGAGTAGGCCAATTTGGGTGGGAGGATTTAGTTTTTTATTGAAAGATTTAAATGTAGATTCATCATAGAATAAAGTTTTTAAATGCCCAATTTATGCTAATTTTAAATTAAAGTGATTATGCTTGGCTTGCGGTACTCAAGATAATTTTTTATTCTACCAATAAAGCCGCACATTAATCATTATAAAAAGCTGTAGACACGTTTGGGTTAGTAGTGGAGGTGGGCATATATGGCTGGTTTGGCAGAGAGATTTACGAGATTTTACTTCCATAATTTTTCAATAGGATAAAAAATGAAATGTCTCACAACCACATCGAAAACTTCTATAGATAACTGAGATAACTGTTATTTTTAATCAATTTATCGCTTTTAAGGGTGATAACTGTCGATATTCAGTCTCCCTATTTTCATTTCTTACAGTATCTTTGAGGCATTCATTATTACAATCCAAAGATATATCTGTATTTCTGACCTTTGTTTCAATCTGCTCAATTAAACTCTCGGTAATATATTCTATCATTACAGATTGGATAATATACTTGCTTCCTCGTTTCTCAATTAACGAGCGCCAACATAAAGACTGCAAAGCTTCTAATATTCTAGTTTGAGAAAGTGATTTATTAATCTTTTCAACTAGTTCTTTATTAGAAATCCATCCGTCACTGTTTGCCAAATAATACATGATTATTTGCTCAATTTCAGACAAACGCTCAAATTGTTGGTCTAATAAAAGATTAACACTATAGAACGCGACTACATCTTGCTTTAAAAAATCCTCTACATTGCTCTCAAACAAATCTTTGATTAACGTGGTGATAATTTTCAATATTTGAGGATTGTTACCATAGCGCCAGCATAACTGTTGCTTTTGTGATTCCGAACCCAATAGCCCTTGCCATTTGACTACAGCTTGTGAAGCTTCCGGGGAACCATTCAATTGTAAAGAACGAACTAATGATGATTTTGTCGCTTCACAAGAAGCAATCTCAAATGGTTTTTCACGACTGGTAAGAATTAAACAACTTTGATGGCGAGTAACTTCGACTAATCTGAGCAACTCTCCATATTCGGAATAACCACTGCGGTATTTTCCAGCAAAATCTCCTGGTTGTAAAATTGTCTCTACATTGTCTAAAATTACTAAACAGCGAGAAGAACGCAAACATCGCAGTAAATCTTGAATCTCAGCTTTTGTTTCCTGTTCGTTTGAAAGAAACCTAACTAGTTCGCTTAACAGATTTTTTAATGGTGGTGCATTTCGTAAGGAACGCCAAATTACGTAATCAAATTTATCCTCAATCTGTTCTACTAACTTTGCAGCTACCGAGGTTTTACCAATTCCTGCCATACCTAGTAGTGCGATAGCTCGACATTTATCTTCGACTATCCACCCCTTGAGAGTTGTTAATTCCTGTTCACGTCCGTAAAATGCCGAAACATCCGGTGCTACACCCCAATCTCTTCGACTTTCTTGTCTATATTCGAGGATATTTATTCCTAAAGTCTGTTTGCGGCGCTCCAAAGCCTGTTTAAAGTTCTTTTTTGTTACTTTTTCTCCTAATGCTTCCGAGAGTAAATGCCATAACTTCGAGCCTATATCTTTCTTTATATAGTCAATGCAGTAACCATGAGTTTCTGCAAATTCCTCATAAGTCTGATTTTCACAAGATGCTTTTAATAAATCGCTTTGTAAATCAGTTAAATATCTACCTATTAGCTTAGAGACTGCTTTATTTGCAATATTTAGTATTTCTTCTGTGTTCATACTCACTACCTGCGCCTTCACTTATTTTTTGTCCGGAAATAAATTTTTATATTCTCCAGCTTTTCAGTAAAACTAGCTATTGGAGTCTTAAAATACACTATTTTCGCCCGGAGAATGATTCGGATATTACTTAGTTTATAAGAACTTGTCAAAGAATTTAAACTTGCTTTAGCATTATTTAAATGTTTTTTTGCAAAACATTCATATTATTAATTTTTTTGTCAATATTTATACTTGTAGCTTGACAGATACTCATTACTAGCATTTTGTGTAACTTATAATACGAAATATCGCTGATTTTTGATATTCTTCACCTTGACTTTAAAGTTGGTTTATCTTTCCTATAAAATCTCTCCAATGAAAAAAAAATTGTATGCAATACAGTAGGAAATTCAAAGCTTTATTCCTCCTGTATTACATCGATTGTTATTTTTTTAATCGATAAGCGATATGGCAATTAAAATCTCTATGTTTAGTTTTGCTTCATCAGAATTTCTCTATAAAAATGCCTCAAAATCAGATTATGATAATAGTTACAATTGTTTACATAATCTTGTTTATTTCTATTCATCTACTTACCCCACTTAATCCCACCAAATACCCCTAGTTATCTTTATTGGATAGTGTCACTATTTAATTGTGATGAGTCACAGGGTAAAACTTGATTCAGACAACTGAATATAAAAACTTTGAAGGGAACCCTTAACTCAAATGGTGAATGGTACCGACGAATAATATCCAATATTGTTTTATCTAGGAGAAAAGCACCATTATTCATAGGATTGATGATTCATAAGATCCAAGATTCCAACAGAAGAGATTGTCCCAATGTGTAGAAAAACTCTCAGACTATTAACAAATCATTGGTTATTATGTCTCCTCCTAGTATTTGGCGTTAATGTAGAGGCGCAAGCCCAATCTTTCAATAACTCTGTCAATTCTTCCTCTCAGCCAAATCAAGAACAAAGCCTAGATAATCAACAACAAAATGCTGCTGCTATTAATCAAACAGGAGTCTATAACATTGGTGAATCTGCCACCTATAAAATACAGGGTTTGGGTGGAAGACAAGTTGTTTGTCCAAAACCATCGTTTATTGTAGGAACTTCTTACAATACCTTTGATGGAATTAGCTTTGACGACAATGCATCTTATGGTTTGAATGCTGCTTTTATTATTCCTCTTGGAGGAAAAATGGGCAAAACTTGCGAGGAAATGGCTGCAAATATTTCTCGCAAAACTCAATATGATTTAGAGATTATTAATGCTCGCGCCTGTGCTGAACTAATCGGTGCTGGTGTTAGACTAAACCCCGAGAGTTTCCCGACTCTTTCTAATATCTGTCAAGGGGTTTCTATATACAGAACTACTACAAATGAACCTAACCGATCTCAAAGGTTCCAGCCTCAAAAACTACCTAAATATGAGGCTGAAAACAACAACAAAAACAAGGAGAATTAACTCATGAAGAAGGTACTAGCTTTAGCATTTTTAGCATCTTTCATAGCTACCCCAGTTTTAGCAGGTGAAACTTTTGTACGCAACGAGTTGATTCATCGAAATAGCGTCACCAAAACTAATTTAAATCTTGATTCCACGACTAATTCATATAGAAATGAAGATTACGTATCTGTAGCTGAAAAATTTTACTATGAAGGTGGCAAGAAAAAACAAGATAGTAAAAGCGGTAAGTATAACCCTAAGAAAGATTATGCAAGCGGCTATACCGAACATTATGCAGGTTCATTACTTGTTGGAAATTTCAACGAACACTCATACTCTCATGTCTACGGTACCATCAACACTCATACCAACGAATATTCTAACGCTCACGAAACTACCTCAGGAATTCGTTAGTCAAGTTCTGTCAAAAAGACAAATTAGTTATAGTACTTTTTGATTGAAGAGAATATATTTGTTAGCTGATGTAGCTTATAAGTAGTATGTATTATTTTCAATTGAAAGGGACTCAAAATAGGATAGGTTTTCATCAAAAATCTTAAAGTTTTCTTCTGGGCGGGAATCCCGCCCTTTAACTATGAAGTTATCATTTTTATTATCGCTTGCATTATCTGGGTGGATTGCTTTTTTTTATTCTCAAAGAGGTATTTTTTTTGGGAAATTTTCTGATGCGGCAAATAACTCTTTATTTAATTTACCCAATCAAAATTCTCTCCAAAATATAACAATTAGAAGAATTAAGATTAAATCTCCAATTAAACATCAACTATATAATTCTATCTCCGAAGGAATGTCTTATGATGAAGTTCGTTCAATCTTAGGTTGGGATGGTGTTTTAATTTATAAAAATGATATTAATTATGGTGATACCCATATTGATGAGAAGATTTACCAATGGAATAATCAAGATATCTATTCAACTGACTATAAATATCAAAATGTAGGCGAAATGAATCCATATTGGAGTGTTACCCTCCAATTTCAGAATAATACTCTTGTGGGCAAAACGGATTATAATTTACAGCGATGACTGTTTTACTTCTAGGAAATTTTTGGTATTAATTGCGCCGTCATAAACCAGATTTTACCTAGGGTTTATTACGATATTTTGAACATAGACATTACAAACTACCAAACATACTAATTTATCAGTATGCTTGCGGTAATTCAAAAAAATTCCAAAGTTTTACTCTTTTGTTATCTTATTTCTACAGTCGAATAAGTTTCGAGCCAAAGTACAGCACCACATTTCAACGGTTTTTCAGGTCGATAAACTAATTCGCAAGGACCATTAATTTTGACCGAATGAGCATAAGTATTGCTATCGTGACGTTTGACGGAAATTACGGGGTGTGGATTTTGTCGGTTTCGATTTTGTTTAATTAAACTTCTATTTACATTTATTGTCGTTTTCCCAGGAATTCGTCTGCACCATTTAGCTTTCGGACCCCGACTACCACGACTTATAATCGGCTTTCCCTTAAATAAAGGTATTATCCAAGTTCTCCCAACTTTATATGCACCTTTTATTCTACCTTCAGCTAGTAAACAGCGAACTCTAGCTTTTGTGATCTTTAAAAGTGGTGCGGCTTCGGCAGTACCTATATACATGAGAAAAAAACTATTGCGATGTCAATATACTTAATTGTACAACCTGCGCTAAATTTTATTTTCTGTGTAAATCCTGAGATATTTATCTCAAATCTGATTCAGTATCGACTGGAAGACTCAAACGGCGATCGCTATAGGAAGTTGACAGAAAATTTCATCTTATTTATGGTTTATCTACCTGTAAACGACTGTAACTAAACTACATAAATACAATATCCAAAATATCAGTAAGCTTAAATATTAATGTATTTTGAATTACTTTTATCTGAGATTAAATTTACGTATAATAGGGACGGTGTATTTACAAAATAAAGTCACAGAATTATGCGAGAAAAATTACGCTTATCTTTAAGTGAAATCGCGAAACTTGATGTAACTCAAGACGAACGAGAAGCAATCATCGAATTAATGATCATGACTATGTATAGCGATAAAAATATCAAGCTTGCCGAAGATGAAGTAATTAAGGAATATGCAAGCAATATAAAATGGGAATCGCCTTTATCTTTAGAATTTTATCTTGGCAAAGTTACACCCAAAATTAGAACTGCTTTGGAAGACAAAGAAAAAACAACCGCTTTTCTTGAAGAAGTCAGCACCCGTATTGAAAATGAAGCAGTCAAAAGTCAGGTTTTGAAATTGTGTAATGATGTGGCAATGGCAGATTCGGAATTTTCTGTGGAAGAGAAGGAATTATTAGAAAATATTTCTCAAATTTTTCAAATTAAGGAATAGGGAATGGGGAACTAGTACTCTAACAAGCCTAAATTGCTGGGTGAGGAAAAGAAGTAGCAAGTAGCAAGTAGCAAGTAGCGAGTAGCGAAAATAGTTACCAGGCAAAGTTCGCTTGGCAAACTACTAGTATTCGATTAAGCCAAAATTGACGGGTGGAGATGGGTAGATGGGGATATGGGGAGAGAAATTAACTTTTTCTTCTCGTTATTTGCCAATTCCCAATTCCCAATTCCCCATTCCCAATTCCCAATTCCCAATTCCCAAGTACTTATGCTTTTCGATAACAAGCAAATTCCATGGAGAATGTCGCCATACCGGAAGTTAAGGAGCGCAAGTTACCAGAGTACCCAAACATTTTTGTTAATGGTACTTCAGCACGAATAATTGAATATCCTTGAAGGGGAGAGCAACCTAATAACAATCCCCGTCTTGCTGAGAAATCACCTTG
This sequence comes from Rivularia sp. (in: cyanobacteria), assembly GCA_050042755.1. Taxonomy (GTDB): domain Bacteria; phylum Cyanobacteriota; class Cyanobacteriia; order Cyanobacteriales; family Nostocaceae; genus Rivularia. The sequence goes on along the minus strand of JBHJJJ010000043.1, from coordinate 29,228 downwards.
TACCCTTCCCAAAAACTCGTCTGGTGTTTCCGCTTCAACTAGCATAATTGGTTCGAGGAGATGGGGTTTGGCTTTTACAAAGGCTTGTGCAAATGCTTTGTAAGCGGCTATCCGGAAGGCGAATTCGGAAGAATCCGTGGGATGCTCGGAACCGTTTTCTAGAACAATTTTCACTCCAGTTACTGGATATCCTTCCAAGCATCCGGAATTCATTGCTTCTCGAAAACCTTTCTCTACAGCGGGAATAAATTCTTTGGGAATCGCACCGCCAACTATCTTATTTTCAAATACAAAGGCTCGATCGCATGGTTCAATATACCCCACAACGTGAGCGTATTGACCAGGCCCACCGGTTTGTTTTTTGAATCGATAGTCAAAGCTTGCTCGTTGAGAAATAGTTTCTCGATAAGCTACTGCTGGTTTCCCGACATCAACTTCGACGTTATATTCCCGCTTCATCCGCTCGATGTAGATTTCCAAATGCAGTTCCCCCATACCGGAAATCAAGGTTTCGTTTGATTCGGAATCTACACTAATGCGGAAGGTTGGATCTTCCTTTTGAAAGCGATTGAGGGCTTTGGAAATTCGCTCTAAATATATTTCCTTTTTAGGTGTTATTGCCAAAGTTATCACAGGCTCGGGAACGAATATATTTTCTAAAGATACTCGTAATTCTCGATCGCAAAATGTATCTCCAGAAGCACATTCGATACCTGAAAGTGCCACAATATCTCCAGCAACAGCTTGTTGTATCTCCTCCCGTTTATTAGCGTGCATTCTTAATAATCTACCAACTTGCACCTTTTCCCCAGTGCGGGAATTATAAATGCTCTCACCTTGATTCAGTATTCCTGAATAGATACGGATATAAGTTAATTGTGCAAAAGACTCCATTGTCAATTTAAACGCCAAAGCAACCAAAGGTGCATCAGAATTCAAACTCACATCAATAGACTCACCCGTTTGCAAAACTGTTGCGGTAACAATATCCTTATCTACAGGAGATGGTAAATACAAAGAAATCGCATCTAATAAATTTTGCACTCCTTTATTTTTAAAAGCCGAACCCAAAATTACGGGTACGAGTTCCAAATTCAAAGTTGCTTGCCGGATAGTTTGCCAAATCAACTCTTGAGAAACTTCTTTATCCTCTACCAATCTCTCCGTCATCTCTTCAGAAAACAAAGATAGGGTATCGAGCATTTTTTCTCGTGCAATCTCAGCTTCCTGCTTTAAATCATCGGGAATCCCTTGTTTAATCCAATTCTCACCATTTTTACCTTCATAGAAATGAGCCTCCATGGCTACCAAATCAATAACCCCCTGAAACCTACCTTCCGCACCAATGGGATATTGCAGCAACAACGCATTTAACCCCAAAGAATCATGCATTGCTTGCACAACTCTAAACGGATTTGCACCGACTCTATCCATCTTATTGATAAACGCCACGCGAGGAACGCCATAACGTTTCATTTGTCTGTCTACCGTAATAGATTGAGACTGAACTCCCGCCACAGCACATAACACCATTACAGCACCATCAAGTACTCGTAAAGCGCGTTCGACTTCAATTGTAAAATCGATATGTCCCGGTGTATCAATTAAATTTATCTGCGTATCATGCCATTGACAACTAGTAGCCGCTGAAGTGATGGTAATACCGTGTTCCTTCTCCAAATCCATGAAGTCTAAAGTAGCACCTTTACCACCTCCGCGTACTTCCTCAATTCCATGAATTCTACCCGTATAGAAGAGAATGCGCTCGCTCAATGTCGTTTTACCAGAGTCGATGTGAGCAGAGATACCGATATTACGGATGCGCGTTCGGGGAATCATGATATTTGTCCTGATTTCAATTATGTTCTTGTTAATCTCTGCGACAGCGCGAGATTAATAAAATGTTTTGTATTATGATTGTACTACATAATTCAGAAAAGTCAAAACCTCACCCTGTCCTGTCGGACATCCCTCTCCTTAACAAGGAGAGGGAACGAGGGTAGTAGTCTGTCCCATAAAATATGATAGGTTTTCTCCCATACCCGCCTAGGGTTGAAACCCCCGCTCTTTTAGCAAAAGTCGCTCTTTTGACGACTGGGGAATACCCCTCAAAATTAATGTGGCGGAATACTAGTGGTTTGTCCCATTAGTTTTGATGACTAGTTTTATGGTTCTATTTATCTCACCGAACAGCACCATTCTCAACAACCGCCTTAGAATAAATTCTCAGGCTAATACACAAAGTCTGATAAATCAGACTGGACAAGGGTTTTAGTGGGTTTTAACGTAGTTTGTATATGCAGCCAAGATTGATTTTAAGGCGGGTATTAGGGCTTAACGACAATGGTGTTGTTCGGTCAGATTTATAGGACTTTGGCTAAAAGAGCGGGGGTTTTCAACCCCAGGTGGGTGTGTTAGAAAACCTATCATATTTTATGGGACAGAACACTAGTAGTTAGCCAAGAGAACTTATCAGGGTTAATAACCAGAAGAAAAATATTATTTTCTCCCCCCTCTACCCCCTCTACAGCCTCTCCCTTCATCCAGCAATAAGAGGGTTGCTAGAGCACTAGGGGTTATCTTCATGAAATCTTTAATTTACAAACATCAGTCAGTGTTTATGCATAATATTCTCTCAAGGTATATTAATTAAGCTGAGGTTGATTTTTAATTTTGCATAACCTGGTTTGTCCTCAGATATATAAAAGATCGAGTAAGCGATCGCGCATATTCATATAAGAGGAGTAACCAATGTCTAACCGTTTTAAGAGTTTCGCTCTAGCTACTTTAGTATTTTCACTTACTTGTAGTGTTGGATTAGCAGCAAATGATGTGGTAGTCAAAGGTACATTGGCACAAACTGTGACAAAATCAGATGGGAAAGCGGAAGTCGATAAGTTATTTCAACAGGGAGTGCAGCAGTATCGACGTGGAGAATATCCGAAAGCGTTACAGACTTATCAACGAGTGCTGACAATAGGACGACAACAAGGAGATAAAGCGGGAATTGCTCAAACTCTCAATAATATCGGGGAGGTTTACTTATCGTTAATCAAAAATGACAAAGCTTTGGAAATTTTACAACAAGCTTTAGCTATTCGTCGTGAGATAAAAGATAGAAAAGGGCAAGGAGAAACCCTAGATAACCTTAGTTCGGTTTATTATGGTAAACAGCAATATGACAAAGCTTTGGAATTTTTGCAGCAAGCTTTAGTTATTCGCAAAGAAGTAAAAGATAGGGCTGGAGAAGGTAAAACTCTCAGTAAGATTGGGAGAGTTTACATTTATGGCTTTGAGAAATATTCCCAAGCATTAGAACATTTACAACAGGCTTTAGCAATACACAAAGAAGTAGGGGATAAATATCAAACAGGAATTACGCTATTGAGGATAGGAGTATTTTATAACGAAACTAAAGACTATACTCGTGCTTTGGAATGGTATGAGAAAGCGTTAGTTGTGAATAGAGAGGTTGGTAACCGCGATCGGGAGGGTAGAAGTTTATTCCTAATAGGTTCATTCTACTTTAAGCAGGAAAAATACGATCGAGCAATTCAATTTTATCAACAAGTATTACCTGTTTTACGAGAAGTCAAAAATAGAGAATTAGAAGCTACTACTCTGGAAATGATGGGAATAAGTTATTCCTGGCAACAGAAATATGAACAAGCAATTAAATATTACGAGCAAGCATTACCTATTCAAAGAGAACTTAATCATAAATCTTCCCAACTTGAGATTCTAAATCTATTACTGTTGGAGTATGATGTAAAAGCAATAAATTTAGTTGAGAAAGGATTATCTGCTCAAGCAAAAGTAGAATACAATCGGATTATTGAGTTAGCTAAAGAAACTTTAACTCTTGCCAGAGAACTGAAAAATAAAAATGTAGAAGCTAGTGCTTTAACTGTATTAGGAAAAGCTTACTTGTTTTTCAAGTATTATGAAAAAGCGACTCAATTACTTGATCAAGCAGTAAGCATTTCACGAGCAATAAATGACTTACAAACAGAATCAAACGCTTTATCAACTCTTGCTTCTATTTACACATTTCAAGGAAAAAGTAGCGAATATATTAAAATCAGCATCAGACAATTAGAAATAGCACGAGAACAAGAAAATAAATGGAGTCAGGTAGTTATTTTAGTAACTTTAGCTGCCGATTATAATCAAATTGGAGAATACCAAAAAGCAATTAATACCATCCAAGAAGCTTTAGCTATATTGCCAAAAATTGAAATTAATAAACTATCTCCAGCTTTACAAGATAGATTCTTAGAATTTGAATTTATAGCACTAAATACATTGAGTGCCAGTTATATGGCGCTTGGTGAATATGACAAAGCAATCGACTTTGCACAACAAGCAGTAACAAAAGCTCAAAGCATCAAGAAACCAGAATTAGAAGTAAAGATGCTGCTGCATTTGGCTTTTGTATATAGTAATAGTTTAAATAATTTGCCAAAAGCTATTGAAGCTGCTCAGCAAGCCTTAACTATTGCTAGAGAAATCAAAGAACCTAAATTAGAAGCAGATACTTTAAGAAAATTGAGTGAGATTTATACAAAACAAGGAAATTATAATCAAGCCTTGGAATTTGCAAATCAAGTTTTACAAATTGCTCAAAATTTGGAGAACCCCGAAATAAAACAGAATGCTTTCGAGTTACTTGTTAGTATTTACAAGAAGCAACGTAATTATCAAAAAGCACTAGAATTAGCACAAAAAAATCTAGCATTCGCACGAGAAAATAAATGGGTTCCCAAGGAAATACATGCATTAATAAATGTAAGTCGAATTTATATTTTATCTGGGGACACAACTAAAGCAATTGACAATGCCAATCAAGCTTTATCCATAGCACGTCAAATAAAGATTCCCATGTATGAAGCAAACGCTTTAGGGGGTTTAGCAATTGTATACCTGATACAGGGAGAATACGAAAAAGTTATTGAATTAATGGAAAAAAGCCTAGAAATAGCTGAAAAAACACAAAACTTTGGTGGCAAAGTCGCTGCGACACTTACTTTGAGTAATTCCTACACAGCATTAGGAAATTATAAAAAAGTTATTGAATTTGCAGAACCAAATATAACATTGGCACGGAAAATAAATGACCGTAAAAATGAAGCTGGGTTACTAATTAATTTAGGTAACGCTTACAATATCATCGGCGATTATACTAAAGGAAAGGATTTCGTTGAACAAGGATTAAAAATTGCCAGAGACATAAAAAATCCGGCTCTAGAATCAAAAGGATTAGAAACGCTTGGTAGTATTTATCGTTCACAGAATAACTATCAGAAAGCTTTAGAATTAACCCAACAAAGTTTTAAAATTGCTCAAAAACTAAAAAGTCCACCTCTGTTAATTTCTCCTCAGTTTAGTTTAGGAGATATTTACAGCAGCTTGGGAGATTACCAAAAAAGTCGCGATTACTACCAACAAGCGCTGACAACATCGCAAAAATTAAGAAACCGTAGCAGCGAAGGTATTGCTTTATTAAATCTTGCTCGTACCCATTTTGCTCAAGGTAAACCACAAAAAACTGTAGAATTATCCCAGCAAGCCTTAACTATTTTCCAAGAAATTAAAGTTCCGAGATTACAAGCTTTCGCTCATCGGATGTTAAGTCTTGGTTATGGTAACTCGATGAATGACGCTAATGCAATGAAATCAGCCCAAAACTTTTTAGAATTTTCCAGAAAAGTTGAAAATCCGGTTTTTGAAAAAGGTGCTCTTAACTTATTGGGAGGGATTCATTCTCAATTTGGTAGAAATCAAGAAGCAATTAAAGCATATCAACAAGCACTAGCAATTCAAACTCCCGAAAATGTAACTGGTAGTAATGCAGGAAGTTATACAGGTTTAGGTAGAGTTTACCGCAAATTAAATCAACCATCAATTGCGATTGTTAATTATAAGAAAGCAATCAACGGGATTGAAGAAATTCGTCGGGGAATAGAATGTTTACCACCAGAATTACAAAGCTCCTTTTTAAATAAAATTGCTGATTTTAAAGGAACTACAATAGCCGATATTTATCGCGAATTAGCAGAATTCTTGATTTCTCAAGGAAGACAAGCAGAAGCACAACAGGTATTAGATTTATTGAAAATCCAAGAAATTCGCGATTTTGCTGAAGGTAAAACCGATACAACTGCAAAACCTCAACTACTGCTAACTGAAACCGAGAAAAAAGTTCAAACTGAAAGTGAATCAATTATTGCTTTATCCAGACAGATTAGTGAATGCGATCGCACTAATTGCAAAGAAAGAAGTCAACTTAACGATAAGCTCACTGCTGTACTAAAAAAATTCAACCAACAGTTAAAAACAATTGACAAAGAAATAGAGGCTAGTTTAGGAAAAGATAAAGCTACACTAGATCCCAAGCATCTTGGTGAAGCTGCCGATATTGTCAGAGCGCAGCCAGATACGGTGATGATTTATCCGTTTGTACTTGAAGATAAACTTTGGTTATTGCTGTATTCTGGTAAGGCAGCGAAAAAGTTTGAAGTCAAAGTTAATCGCAATGACTTAGGAAATACCGTTAAACAATTCCGCGATTTAATGAAAGAATGCGAAACACGCGCTTCTTGCGGTGCTGAAGATATCGCCAAAATTAAACCAGTTAGTCAAAAGCTCTATAACTGGCTTATCAAACCAATAGAGAAGGAATTACAAGAAAATAAAGTCAAAAATCTAGTGTTTGCACTTGATAGAGTCACCCGCTACATTCCTATGAGTGCATTGTACGACGGAAAGCGATATTTAATTGAAAATTACACCGTTTACAACGTACTTTCAGCAGGCTTAACCGATACTACTGCTAAACTACCCGCAAGCATTCAAGATACAAAAGTTTTAGCAATGGGAGTATCAAATGCCGTAGGTGGTTTCTCCGCACTAAGTAATGTAAAAACAGAGGTTGATAATATTGTTAAAAGTAGTAAAAATGATAAAGGAGTATATCCAGGAAAAGAATATTTCAATCAATCCTTTAATTATGAAACCTTGCGAGATAATCTTATAGGTAAAAATATTTTACACCTTGCAACTCACGGCGAATTTGTTCGGGATAGGAAAGACGCATCTTATTTACTACTAGGAAATGGTGAAAAACTCCCAATAACTGACATACAAACCTTAGCTGATTTAGGCGATATACATTTAGTAGTACTTTCCGCTTGTCAAACAGCCCTTGCCGCTCCCAATCAAGATGGAGTAGAAATAGCAAGTCTTGCTTATTCTTTTCTCCATAGAAAAGTAAAATCAGTCATAGCTTCATTATGGCTAGTTGCTGACGACAGCACCAGCGTCTTGATGCAAAACTTCTACAAAAATCTTGCCAAAAATAAACAAAATATTACCAAAGCAGAAGCAATGAGATTAGCTCAATTACAGTTACTTTATGACAAAGAAGTTACTGTCAGCGATATTAAACGAGCCGGAGGTTTAATTGAAGAAAAAATACCTTCATCTTCTAGTAAAAAACCGCAATCAACAACCTTTGCTCATCCTTATTATTGGGCACCATTTATTTTAATCGGTAATGGATTGTAATTAGTAGTTATAACAATTCTTTATGAGGCTGCGCTAAATCCCCGGTAGCAATACCCTCAAAGGGTATCGCTACAGCAACTAAGCCCAGCAGTCTGGGCTAAATTCGGCGCATCTTTATAGAGAAAAGGTATTAAAAAAAATTAAATATAAAACCTCACTCTGTCTCTAGCTTCTCTCTCCTTAATAAGGAGAGGGATTGAGGAGCCACTGCGTTGCGGAGGTTTCCTCCGTTGTAGCAAGTGGCGTGGTGAGGTTTTATCTTATACATATATTACGTAAGTTTCACAATATCAGGTTGGTGCCGTACCCTCATTGCCTTATTATTAGGTTAAAAAATCAGTCAGTGTACAAGCAACGGCAATAATTCGGTTCGTAAATCTACACCGAATTTTGCCTCCCCTACAAGGAAAATGTGCCAGTTGCGGCCATTCCTATTATATTTAATTACACCTACTTACTACTACTTGCTCTATTATTAACTTCCCTCACCAAACAATCTAACTCTTGCTGCATTTCGGTGTAAACTAAATCGTAACAAGCATCAACATAATCGCGATTCTTCGCTACATCTTTACCATATTTGTCAAAAACAATCGGCTTGCAAATGCGAGTATGAATTTGCACGGGAAAAGGTATATTGGGTAAAGGTCCAATTGCTAAACCCCAAGGTAAACCTAAATATACCGGAAATACTATCGGATCTAAATCATATAACCAAGGTAAACCCCAATCATGAAATTGTTTCATTAATTCATGAATATCAGCCAAAACAATTAAAGTATCGTGAGCACCTACCGATATCGCCGGAATTATAGGAACTTCGTGAATTAAAGCTAACTTGATAAAACTTTTATTATTGGCAAAATTAATCTGATAACGCTGATTGTGGAGACGAAATACATCAAACGCTCCTCCAGGATAAACCAAAACGCTAGCACCTTTCTCAAGAGCAGCACTCGCAGGTTTTGGATGAGCTGCGATCGCACCAGTTTTTTGAGCTAAATTAGCAATGGGGGGACTAACTTTCCAAACATAAGGATGCATTAAACCATATACCAAACGTTCGGTTCCATAACGGCGAAACCAATCGTACATCATCATCATCATATCAGGAGCCGCCAATCCGCCGTTGTGAGAACCAACCATCAGTACTTGTTCTTTGATGGGGATATGTTGCCAACCATCGGTTTCAACGCGAAAATAGTGGCGGTACAACCACTCCCGAATTGGCATAAATGATTCAATTAATTTAGGGTCTCGTTCTTCTAAAGACCAACCCGGTATAGATGTAATTTTTTGATTACTCATATGTTTTAATATATATTAATGCTCTCTACAAGCCAATAACTCAGCAGTAACCTTTAATGTTAGACACATAAAGAACGAGTAAACAGCCAGCAGCTTGGACTAAGCTTGCTTCAATATACCTTTATACAACGAAGCGAAATTTTCCTCTCCGCGTGGGTACCCTAATGATAACCAGATCCGGCAAAATTAGGATAATAACATATGAAAGGTGTTTTCAGTCGGTGTATTACCAAATTTACAATTCTACCCACATTATTAATACTACTTTTAAATAATACCGCCAAGGCTACTGACCCTGGAGCCTGTTTTATGACAACTGAAGATGGTAGAACCCTCGATTTAGGGAGCCTTTGCGGTATCACACCGTCCCTACCTGCGGATACAGGAATTTTTAGAGCTGCTATCAAACGCCGCAGCGGCCAAACTCCTGTGATAGATGTTACATTTAACGGCAACAAAACTTTTGAGATGATTGTCGATACGGGTGCTAGCGGTACTTTAATTACTCAAACAATGGCAAACGCTTTACAACTCGAGCCTTCAGGTTCCCTTCAAGCCAGTATTGCCGATGGTTCAATCATAAAATTAGAGACTGGCCAAGTAAAATCTATTGGTGTCGGTGGAGCTATGGTTAACAACGTTGAAGTAGCAATTGCTCCCAATGCAGAAATTGGACTTTTAGGACATGATTTCTTCGGTAACTATGATGTGAAAATCGGGGAAAATATGGTTGAATTTCACCGCCGCGATAAAAAAGCTAATAATTAGGTTCGTAGTTGTGCTGTCTTCACTCTTCATGAAAAAATAGAATACAGCATTACTACAAACCTAATACCTCAAAGAAACTCATCCAGACTTGGTACATTTACCCAATTAGAAGTTTCATTAGACTCATGAGACATATCCATCAATAACTGAGAATAAACTCCTTCCCTTAAAGATGGTATTATAGATTCTCCGCTGTCAATCGCTCCCACCCATTGATCTACCACTCTTAGAAATCCGGAAATACGTCCATCTGCGTAGTTATTAGGAAACATTAATCGATTGGGAATTTCAATTTCTGTAAGTTGTTTACCAGCTTTTGCACCCCATACCCGGAATCCATGTATGTAATCTTTTTGATTTTCACTGGCTAATATTAATGTTCCCTCATCTCCATAAACTTCTATTCCATGAGTACGCGGTGCGTAGATTACCGCACTAATAGAAACTTGACAAGGCGTTCCATCGGCTAATTCCAACATTAGCATACAGGTATCATCTGTATTGACCGATTTTAATTCCCCAGTTGCGGAATCTTCCCTATGTGAAATTGCAGTTGTAAAATGAGCGTTAACTCGCCGTACTTCTCCAAATAACCAGTGAATATAATCGAAGGTGTGGGAACCCAGGGAACCCAAAGCGCCACCTCCTTTATCTTTCTGAGAATACCAATTCCAAGCACGTTTGGGGTTAGCACGGGAAGAGCCAAACCAATTAATTGTAATCAAACGCTTATTACCAACATATCCCCTCGCCAGCAATTCGCAAAACAACAACCATCCAGGTACAAAGCGAAATTCAAAGTCTACAGTAGCAACTACATTTTTCTCTTTGGCTAAATAGTAGAGTTCTTTAGCTTCTGTGGCGTTTAAAGTAACTGGTTTCTCTAATAATAAATGCTTCCCCGCTTGTAATACTTGTTTCGCCATTTCATAATGGAGAAATGGTGGTGTTGATATAGTGACTGCTTGCACTTGCGGTAATTCCAGGATATCTGTAAGGCTCGAGCAAGCGTGAGGGATATTATTAGATTGGGCAATTTCTTTGGCTTTTTCCATGTCTCGATTGTAAACGGCGACTACTTGAGTACGGTTATGCGCTCGCAATCCAGGAATATGGACTTTTTTACCAAATCCAGTGCCGATTACAGCTACGCCAATTTCACCCTGTTGATTTTTTAATGCAGCAGTCATTTCAGTTATCAATTATCAGTTGTTCACCCGAAGGGTGTGGATCATCAATTATCAATTATCGACTAAGTGGAAGTCGAGGGAACATTCGCAAGGTGGAAAATATTTTTTTGCAATCGGGCAGCTTTTAGCTAGGGCTTGTATCCATTTTAATATGAAGGTGATAAAAATAAATTTTACCGGGATAAGTCTTAATCTTAAATTGACCAAAAATCTTCGTGCCCCTTGCCCCTAATTTCTAATTATGGTGATGTAGGCTTACCCATTATGAAATTTCTCCAAATATTAAGAAAAATGGAACCCAAATAGTTTTAAGTTTGGATTCCACAAGGCGATGAGGCTTTAAATATTATTTTTTTCAAGATTCCCAGCATGTAAGTCAAGACAGCATTTACTATAAAGAGCTTGTAATATATTCATCATCAACCCATATCATGGAAGGGAGGCAAATAACTGACAATGACACTTTTCTCTATATGTCCAAAGGCTTTCGATAATCGTGCATTCGTTATGCATCAAATTGTCATGACTAATCTTTGCCCCTCTTGGTCTAGCTGTATTACTAGGACTATACTGTAGAAAAGCAATCGTCTCTGGTTTTGCTGAATAAAGATTTAGTTCTTGGTTAGGAGGATCTGGGAGATTATCAGTAGCCAGATAAGGTAGTTTTACTAATTCGCTACTCTCTGTTGGCTGATTTTTAATTTTATCTAAAATAGATTTAGTTGTAAGCAAAACTGTTGCTTGAGCATCCGTAATGATTACTTGCAACTGAGATATTTGATAGTTTTTCGTTGGTGGATAAACAGGAACAGCAATAACTCCTGCATACAAACACCCAAAAAAAGCAGCAATAAATTCCAAGCCCGGAGGATAAAGCAACAAAGCGCTATCGCCAGGAGGAACAAGTTGTAATTGTGCTGCAATCCCTCGTGCCATTCGATCCAATTCTTGATATGTCAAACTAATACTTTCTCTCTCTCCATCCACTAGAAAAGTATAGGCTGTTTGATTTTTTTGATGTAATGCTCGATATTGCAATAGCTCGGCTAAATTAGTAATTTTATCTAATTCATTTTGCGAAGAGTCAATCATTCACAACTCCCTGTTTTAATTGGATTACGGGCACCCTTGACATACTTCTCCTATCCAGGCTTTACGATTACCGTTCCCTCCGAAGAGGGGGAATAGGTGAACAAATTTGTATCGGTAATCGCCCTCTGAGCCTGAAGGGAATAAAATAAAAAAATTCCACAGTAAGATTATTGATTGCGCTAAAAAATATTCTCAGCAATCAAGACGATAACTTCTAGTTATTCCTAAACTAAATTAATTAATGCTATCTAAATTCAAATAATTTCCTTCTATATCTACAAAAATTCCAATTAATTCGCGGATTTTAACATCATTCAAAAATATACCGGTTGCTGACGGTAAATCCTGTAGAGAGTTGCCAGTAAGTAAATCCAGATCGAATTTATCTTTGATTTTTGTCATTTTACTGTTGTGTTTTCTCAAAATTTGGATAAATCTACTTTGTTCTGTTTATCCTATAGGGGAAACTATTGAGGAATTATGCACTTTAGCTCAATTTTTTTTGCTAGAAAAAATCGGATTTTATTAAATAACTTTATATGATATAATTAATTAGTTATATATTTATACTTAATTACTTGTATTCCTCAATCTCCTCAAGTTTATCTTTACTGAAAAGAGGTTCAAGGATACCCATAAAAGTTTTTTCCTCCTCAAAGATCTTTTATGGGTACCCGTAAACTTTGCCTCGCTGAATAACGAGAAGAAAAAAGTTATTTTCTCCCCCTCTATACTCTCACCGGTCAATTTTGGGTTAAAGAAATATTGTTGTTCAGTTTCTAGTATGCTAAATTATTAGCAAAATTAACCAAAATACTTACCCTATAAGATTTTGATGTTTTATATATTGATTTTTTTATAATTTTACTCTAGTTTCTTCCTACTGCCGACTGCCGACTGCCTACTGCCCAAAAACGACTATTTTAATAGCATACCAAGTACTGAAGAACCAGAAATATTAATCGTATACAATAGCTTACTCTGCCTGCTAGTCAGTCACAAAGAAAAACCTTTTTTATCCACTACTCCCCATCTTTACTCGACAATTTTGGCTTATATAGTACTGTAGGACTTAACTCTTGAACTGAATTAATAAAAATTTGTTGTAAAATTTTATAACTGACTTCAGCTAATAAAAACATTGAAAAACACCACAAAGATATAATTATTACAGATATAAAAACTGATTTAACTGTAGCATCACCATCGTCTATTATATTTTTTTTATTGACATATCGTCTAAATTCTGGCTTAAGTGGATAAACATTATTGTTATTGTTTTGCAGTGGTTTTTTTAATTTATTTTTTTGAAATTGGTTTCTAAAATTATTATTTCTTAAATTTTCATAATTTGTCATCAAATAGATTTTTTTTTCGTCTAATTTCATATTTTATTCCCCTGGTTTATTCATGTCAGTATTATGTTTAGGGTAGAATTCCCAAACATTTAATCGCAAGATATTAGAGATAACTTACAATTTACCTAAAATCAACTTATGACAATTTTGCTAACAAATTCTCATTAGACTTCTTCACTTTTGACATCCAACCTTTATAAGAACGAAAAATTTCTGAATATCGAACAGTAGGTTGAGATAAACATTCAAATATTGGAGGTAAGAAATACTGAGGAAACAATTTGTGAAGAACTTTATTAACACCTTGCCTAATGCCAAATTCAATAAATAACTTTGGAGACAAGGGGGGAACATAACTACTCAATTCCACCACAGCATGGGCATCAGTCTTGCGACGAATTGTAAACTGTTCAATAGCTTCTGCCCAATTATCGCCATACTCATCCAATAGATTATTTAAAATCCACACATCTTCCAAAGCACTATTACAACCTTGCCCTAATGCTGGGGATACTGCATGAGCGGCATCTCCGATTAATAGGGCATTTTCACCTAGATGATAGCGATCGCAACGAACTGTAGTAACTCGCGATACAGGATTATTTACAAATTTTTCTAACGATTCCCTACTCATCCATTCCTTGAGTTGCGGACAATTTTGTTGAAAATAATTTAATGCTTCTTCCACACTTGAAATATTTGCAATGGAATTCTTCTTGTAAATAAAGCGAATCACACCGTTAAGACTCCCATCTGTTTCTTCGATCAACATGATGCGAGTGTAATCATCTATTTTATTCCAAAAGTGGAATTTACCCCCAACTCCCATGGAGTGGTTATTGTCTGAGCCAGAAATAAAAATCGATTTATAAGCCGTGGGAACATATTCTGGGGAATACTCATTTGAGTCTGATAAACCTGCAAATATTTCTCTAACTACAGAAGATGCTCCATCGGCACCAATTAACAAATCGCAATCAATATTAAAATCCGTTTCAGTTTCAAGGTTACGAAACTTAATGGTTTTAATTGCAAAATCCCCATCATTGATACTGCTAGGTTGTACCACACCATCGCATTTGCAGTTAAAGTTAATTTTAAGTTCTGGGTTATGGTATTTACTTGTTAGTTGTTCGAGGAGTACTTTGACTAAATCGGTGCGATCGATACAAAATAAAGCTTTGGATCTGGGCATCACCTTTGTTTTACCATTTTTCTGGTGACTAACCATATTTGTGACGGCTATACTTGCCTCTTTGACTGCTTCTTCCAATCTGGGAATTTGTCTCAAGGCATTATATCCCCTTTCGTTGAGTGCTATGGGGAATGTTCTAGAATTACCATAAGAGACAATGCGGGGATCTGCACGACGCTCGTATATCTCAATATGATATTGCCGATCGCGGTTTAATAAGTAATCAGCTAAAAGCAATCCACACGGCCCAGCACCAACAATTACAACTTTTTTGAGCATTTGATTATTACTCCAGTCATTAGACACAGCTTCATCCTATATATTCTATGGGTGAAGCTTTTCTAATTTATGCAGTTTAAATCAAATTATTCTGAAAATGAACCCCTGCTAATCAACACTTAATATAATCATGAGGGTGCACCATAATATAGCCTCTGCTCAACCTTTGCTTTTTAGCGGCTCAAATAACCTGTGTTTACCGGGGTTACAATTTCTCCGAAGCAAGGGATAACGAAGAGTGTAGCCCAAATTCCCAAGTGCCGAAATATTTAACTATTTATCGCCAATTATTCAAAGTTCAATCCATGGATATTGCCACAACTGCATAAGGTGTTTTGAGCAATCCCTAGATAAAAGTGTAACAGAATTGGACTTTGGACAAAAATAAATTTGTGTAAACAGTTACGAAAATTTTAGGCTTTTAAAGTTGAGTTTACGCAGTTTTGGATGTTTTAAACCAACTGAGGATAAGCTCGGTAGTTTATCACTCGAAGTCAAGGGTTCTTGGCGGATTTTTATCTTCTAAAAAAATTTATTAGGGTGTCCGTCTAATCTCAGCGTTGCATAAAAATCAAATTAAATTTGTTTCAAAATCCGACACTAAAATTAAATCCAGTAGGAGATTAATCATGAATTTCACAGCTTTTCAAAAATCTACAACCTATACAGTAGGAAAGATTAATTTTAATAATCATGAATTGGTAGTATCGAAATTTTTAGCAATGTTCCGCAAGCTGATTGTTAGTTCCAAAAATGACTATTTTGAAACGGAAGGAAGAACTTTTCTAACAGAGCAATTAATGTATTTTATACGGAATGGCAAACCGATTAAGATGATTTTGCCCGGATTTCCTTGTAAGTCGCCAAATAGAGATTCAAAAGTATTTAGTTATTTACCCGATAGAGCAGAAGAAATAGCTTTAACGATGCTAGATAACTTCTGCGAGGAAGTTAGAAAATTCTACGCTCCTGGTTGCGAACTAACTATTTTCAGTGACGGTACTACCTTTTCCGATCTGATCTATGTTTCAGAAGAAATGCAAGAGAAATACAATACTGCTCTCAAAGATCTTATAAATCTTCGACATGTTGTCTGGGAATCTCTAGATAGCTTCTTTTCGTCAGAAAATGGATATGATGCTTTAAGAGAAGAATTCATGAGCAATTATTGCTCAATAGATAAAGATCCTCGCCAAATCGAAGATTTGATCCAAAACGATCCAGAAATACGTCAAACTTATCTCGGTCTAAAACGCTTTCTTTATAATGATAATCCTTGGACTGATGATGACTGTCCCCAAACAACAAAAGGTCGCCAAAAAAGAAGTGGTGAAAATGCTAAAGTTATGATTCAGCGCAACAATGCATTAACCAAATTGCTAGCGGAAAAGTTCCCAGATTACATTCGGCTTTCTATTCATGGTTATAATAATTCCGCTCCTAAATTTAGCATTCATTTGTTACCAGATGATTGTCGTTGTGTAACGCCATGGCATAGCGTAGTCGTCAAAAACAAGCATAATCAAGAAATACTAATGAAAAAATCATCAGCTCAAAAGTTACCCTCTACTGCTCTTGTGAAACGAAATGGACAACCCTGGTACTTTGTTGAGTCAATAGGGGATGTCTGGAGTCAATGCGAATTAGAAATTATTAAACCGCCACATACTGGGATTCAGAATTCCTACAAAGGCAATAATACCAGTGATGAAAAACCGAACTGTTCTTTACTCTGTGGGGAGACATTGCGCAGTCTCTGTTTAGACTATGGATTTGTTGTATTGCGAGGCTTTCATATTGAAAATAAAGACCATCTGGTTGAGTTTTCATCAGAGTTTGGAAAACCAGTGCTCTGGGACTTTGGTGCAGTTCATACAATTCAACCCAAGAAAGATCCTGATGGCTACATTGCTTCCCGCGAAGCTGTCCCATTACATTGGGATCTAAGTATGCCACCCTCTTATTTAGAAGGAAATGGTCGTTATAGAGACTATACACCTCAGTTTTTTACTCTTTATTGTCATAAAGCACCAGCCACCGGAGAAGGGCAGACTACTCTAGTTGACGGCCGAAAAATAATTGAAAATGCCGATCGTAAAAAAATTGAAGATTGGAAAAAAGTGACTATCGATTACTTCACTAAGTTGACTTACTTCGGCGGTATAAAACGCAGCTATCCATTGCTCATGAGTCACCCCGTTACTGGTGAAGATATCTTTCGATATCACGAGGTATGGAACTCAAAGTTACAGAGCTTTGAACTTTCTTCAAGAAGTCTACCTCAAAAAGAGTTTGAAGAACTCATTAGTCAACTACAAGCTGCCGTATACGACGATCGCTGTTTTATCAGCCATGACTGGCAACAAGGTGATATGCTTCTAGTGGAAAATCATTACATGCTACATGGCCGAGCACCTATAAGCGATCAAACGGACGATAGAGAACTTTGGCGCGTTCAACTCCTATCAGACTCATCTAAAAAATAAACGATCGTAAATTAGGGGGAATGAGCAACGGTGCTCCAAGGCATTTAGCTCAAAAGTTACTAAAGCTTTGGTTCGGTTATTCAAAACAAAATAATGATAAAGTCGTGACCCCTTTTGTTATACACCATGATTTTGGGAGAATTATTTCCGAGGTTAGTAAACCCTAATATTCTCCCAAACCCGCTTCCCGAAGTGTGGCGTTAGCCATGGAAATTAAAATAGTAGAGTAGTTGACCATACTCAGCCCAAATGTTCTAAATATCCTGAGTTCAAAAAAGGAAATAAAGATAACAGATCCAAAGATAAAGCTACGTAATTTTTCTCGTCATATGCTTGTTTTAATCGACCCTTCCGAAGAGTTGAAAAGGAAAAGTTACATCCTAATCTTACGCAAATTATTTGCAAACATCGTTCTTTATCCAAAGTCCCGGCATAGTAAGTTCTGTTGAAAAATATATTGGAACTTGGATAGGATAATTGCCGAATATAAGTAAACAATTTTACGATACGCGGAGCGTGATGTCTCCGACATATCGTCGAGGTTTTGTATTAAAAAGTAAGTAAACAAATTGCTATTTTAAGCATCTATCAAAAGTAAGAAAATCAAGATAATACAAAACATGAATAATTCAGATTATTTATCTGAATATCGTGTACAAAAAACAAAGTTGTATCCTACAAAAAACACTAATCATGAAATATCAACAAAATCCTTTCTCTATTGCATGGTCAAAATTAGCTGCTTTAACTCAGTTCGTATCTACCGTTGATGAAGTTACAGAAAATAATACTCAACCGAGCGAAGAACCACAAACCGATCAATTTTTAGATGAGGATGAATACATTCATGTAACCGATTGGATAGAACCATCGATTTACTTTACAATATTTTGTCCCCACAAAAGATTTTAAGCTGTGTTAAGAATACTTAAGGCATAGCAAAGTAGCTGTAGGATATCAACAAATTAAACTTTTTAAGGAAGGCATCTCTATAAGTTGATTCTGGTGAATCCCATCGCTACTATATAGTGGAGTTTTATGCAAGTAGAAGCAATTAGATGCAATTACCAAACATTCTCGAAACCCCAGGCTTGCAACAAAAGTATGAATGGATTGCCAAGCCAATAGAATTCATGGAAAAAGCCGTGAAGCAGTATCCCGATATATTCACCACTAAAGTACGGGGTGCTAAGAAACCTATAATATTTGCTAACCATCCCCAAGTAATTCAAGAAATTTTAACTAACGATAGAAAAAAGTTCAAAGCCCCCGGAGACATCAATAAATTTCTCTCCCCATTTGTTGGTGACTACTCAGTGATGTTACTCGATGGCGAGAGCCACAAACGCCAGCGTCAATTATTAATGCCTCCGTTTCATGGGGAGAGAATGCAGGCTTACGGTGAATTAATTTGCTCGCTAACAGAAACAGTTTTTAATCAGTTATCCCTTTCAGATGAAATTTTTACTGCTCGCAATGTAATGGCAGAGATTTCTCTGAGCGTAATGTTGCAAGCAGTATTTGGCTTGTACGAAGGGGAGCGCTATCAACAAATTAAACACCGAATAATTGGGATGTTGGATTTATTTAACTCTCCTTTAGGTTTGGGCTTTTTATCATTTCCTTTTTTACAAAAAGATTTAGGCAATTGGAATCCCTGGGGCTATTTTTTGCGTCAAAGAGAGCAACTTGATAAACTACTGTATGCTGAAATTAGTGAAAGACGTGGCTCCCTTGATAATTCAAATCGCGTTGATATACTCTCCTTATTAATGGCAGCAACAGATACTGAAGGTAATTCACTGACTGATAAAGAATTGCGCGATGAATTGATAACCTTACTCATCGCCGGATATGAAACTACTGCTACGTCAATGTCTTGGGCATTATATTGGATTTATCGAACGCCTAAAGTGCAAGAAAAATTGCAGCAAGAATTAGATAATTTAGGAGAAAACCCCGATCCCATAAGTATATCCAAGTTACCCTATCTCACCGCCGTCTGTAACGAAAGTTTGCGATTATATCCCACCGTGTTGGCAACTTTTCTTAGAACAGTACAAGAACCATGTAACTTATTAGGATACGATATAGAACCTGGTACTAGTATCTGGGGTTGCATTTATCTTTTACATCATCGAGAAGATTTATATCCAGACTCGAAGCAATTTAAACCACAGCGATTTTTAGAAAGACAATTTTCTCCCTATGAATTTATGCCTTTTGGTGGCGGAGTGCGCCGTTGTATTGGTTATGCTTTAGCGCAATTTGAAATGAAGTTGGTATTAGCAACGGTAGTTTCTGGTTATAAATTGGCATTGGCAGACAATCAACCGGAAAAAACCCAGCGTCGAGGTGTGACTTTGGCACCTGCGGGGGGCGTGAAAATAAAGATGCAAGGAATTCGCGTGGCTGAAAAGTCAGCAATTTCTGCGGTGGGTAATTAAACTCTATGGTAGGATGCGTGATGCTCTGATAGATTTCGTTGGGAAAATATCTGCTTTTGAGCGTCACGCACCAACCGGGAGCTGTAATATCATCTCCGCTTAAATACTTATCATCTCTGTAAGGGCTGCCAATGGGTAATATGTAGTTTGAATCATATAGTAATTAATTAACTGGATTTCATATTATTCCCTTCTCGGTGAAAGATTACCTAACTGATGGCGGGAGTGAGGGAGAGATTTTTTTTTAGGAAATCCATAAGCGCCATAGGAGCATGAAAATATATTCATAGTGAAATATGCGATCGATCGAATTTAACCTCTAAATATGGGTTGAAAAAAAATTAAAATAATTACAACGTAGCTTCAGACAACCACAAGAAGCCAAAGAGGGTAAGAAAAATATCTGGAGAGATATATATTCGTTGATTCAACCATTAGAAGCAGACTTACTGAAAACTCCAGTTGAAACATTGGTATTTGTGTTAGATGGTAATTTCAGAAATATTCCCATAGTCGTACTTTACGATGGAACAGCAAAAGAAAATGAACCAAAATATTTAATCGAAAAATATGCCATTGCTTTAACACCAGCTTTGCAAATGTTAGAGCCAAAACTTTTACAAAAAACTTATATACCTGATACTTTAGCCGAAATAGATGTGAGAACAAGTGTTCCAGTTTGATTTTTAAATTATGCTAATAGTATTAAGATATGTAAAAAATGCTTAGTGTATATTTACAAAAAAAATACATAAGTATAAATTATCTGAGTTGGAACTCTTGCAGATAATGAGTTTCATTACATAGAAATATATCTTAATACAAATTAACTAAAAGTAATTGAAATGTGGCGAACATTTAATGTAAAAAATAAACTATAGAGAGCCGAAAGAAATTCTCTTTTCTCACACCGTCTCCCTGTCATTAATTGATTAATATTATTTCCGGTGTGAGATATTTGGAGAGAAGTGAAAATTCTGTACTATTCGGCATTTTGGGAGAAAGTACAGAGTTAATTGAACTGAAAACAGCAACAGTCTTAATTCATTGAATTGAGAAAACTTGTTGTTAGCACTTAATAAACATTCAATCATGACCACAACTTTAAAAACACGCGAAGGCGGTAATCTGTGGGATAAATTCTGTGGATGGATTACCAGCACAGACAATCGTATTTACGTCGGTTGGTTCGGCGCATTAATGATTCCCACATTGTTAACTGCAACTACCTGCTTTATCATTGCTTTCATTGCAGCACCTCCGGTAGATATCGATGGTATCCGCGAGCCTGTTGCAGGATCTTTAATTTACGGAAACAATATTATATCCGGTGCAGTTGTACCTTCTTCCAACGCGATCGGATTGCACTTTTACCCCATTTGGGAAGCTGCTTCATTAGATGAGTGGCTATATAACGGAGGACCTTACCAGTTAGTAGTATTAAACTTCTTGATTGGTTGCTTCGCTTATTTAGGTCGTCAGTGGGAATTATCCTACCGTTTGGGTATGCGCCCTTGGATCTGCGTTGCTTACTCTGCGCCATTGGCATCTGCAACCGCAGTATTCTTGATTTACCCCATCGGACAGGGTTCCTTCTCTGATGGTATGCCTTTAGGAATTTCGGGTACCTTCAACTTCATGTTCGTGTTCCAAGCAGAGCACAACATCTTGATGCACCCCTTCCACCAGTTAGGTGTAGCAGGCGTATTCGGCGGTTCCTTGTTCAGTGCAATGCACGGTTCCTTGGTAACCTCTTCCTTGGTTCGTGAAACCACCGAAACCGAATCTCAAAACTACGGTTACAAGTTCGGACAAGAAGAAGAAACCTACAACATCGTAGCTGCACACGGTTACTTTGGTCGTTTGATTTTCCAATATGCTTCCTTCAACAACAGCCGTAGCTTGCACTTCTTCTTAGCTGCTTGGCCAGTTGTCGGTATCTGGTTCACCGCTTTGGGAATCAGTACCATGGCGTTCAACTTGAACGGTTTCAACTTCAACCAGTCTGTAATAGATTCTAGCGGTAGAGTAATCAATACCTGGGCTGATGTATTGAACAGAGCTAACTTGGGTATGGAAGTAATGCACGAAAGAAATGCACATAACTTCCCCTTAGATTTAGCATCTGGTGAAGCTACTCCTGTTGCAGTTGCTGCTCCTGCAATCAATGGTTAATTATGTAGATACGGGATGTATGTCCTGTCTGCATTAAGTTCTGGAGACGTAATGTATTACGTCTCTACAATAAATAGGAAACGCCTTCCTGGAGATTAGGGGGCGTTTTTTGTGCTAAAAGGTAAATTATAGATTGGGAGAAGTTGCCTTGCTTTAGCTTCTCCCTTAATCTTATAGTTATGAGATGAATGACTATAGCACTATATCGTCAAAGCTGCCGCTAAAATTCCCGAAGTTATTTTCCGTAAGCTCTGAGGTATTTACCCCACTTAAAATAAAGAGTTCCTTGCCAGTATTGGCACTCAGGATTGAACTACCTTGAAACCTCAGGTCTGAAAACTGGTCGTCTCCAGTCTGGGAAAATATTTGGTCTTGATTTACATCAAAATCAGAGATGATAGTTTTTCCTGGTTCAAGTACTGAAAAAGCATCAGCAATAAAACCATAACTATCGGCTCCTTCACCGCCAGTAGCTTGGTTATCTCCTAGCCCTCCAACAATAAAATCATCTCCTTTACCACCTATTAACACGTCATTAACACTACCACCGAAGAGAGTGTCATCACCCATGCCACCTATTAGAGTATTTTCGGAAATATTATCGCCGATTAATAGATCGTTACCATTTGTACTTCTGCCTCCAGAACCACTTTTTGCAATAAGCTCTACATTATCAAAATTAACTTCAAATCCATTTCCTCCATCAACACCATTATCAAGATTTAGATTAACTAATCTGACTGCGATATTTTTTCCTTCAATATCAGTATAATAACGGGAATTAAAGGAAACTTCCCCTTGGAAAACTTCTCCTTCTCCATAGTCAAGAAATTCTTTGCCGACGACTACTTTGTTACCGGCTAAAATATCTAGTCTTGCACCAGTAATACCATTGAAGAAAGGAAATTGTCCCGTAGGATCTTTAGTATCTAGGATGCTAGCTGAAAGAGTATAAGTGGTATTAGGTTTAACTTTCTCACTTGTGGTTTGAGCTATTCCGACTTCTCCTCTTCCCTCAAGTGATTTTCCATTGGCATCTTGATTTAAAAAGATCGAGGTAATCTGTTTTCCATCGGGAATCTCGTCAAAAAACAGTTTTGGAGCACGCCAAGTACTGTAGAAAGCAGTTCCCAAAGTACCTTCTCCTTCTGGGGGAACTAGATTGTTGGGGTCATAATCCTTCCATTGTGGGGGAATTAGAAAATCAAAATTTTCAGCTTCTGGAACTGGTGATTCTCCCGGTATACGTTCTTCAAAACTTGCATTTTTGATTTGGATGTTTCTAACTTTACCAGACATTTTGTTTACAAACACTTAAGTAAATTTATGCTTGTATTATTACGGAAGCAATATATTAAAGATTGTAAGTTCTGACTTTTTGAGGACATTCTGACTATTAATTGCACGATACTGTTGGCGAAGTATTTCTTAATACTGATGTCACGCCCAATAATTCAAATATTTGACCATTTTTATGAATTTTCAACTCATAACTAAAGTTAAAAAAACATTACCAACTTCGTCCGAACTCCAACATCGGTTTATATTATTTGTTGTGTATTCTCAAAAAAAGCCGTACCCATCTGCTAGCTATAGTATTTAGATTAGAGAAAAATTTTTTATCAAGAAATGTCCGAACCATTAAACAAAGATTTAATTATTTCTCATAATTACGATCCCAGTAATCAGATTGAAATGTCTGAGACAAGATATCATCTACTATGTTATTTGTTAACAGGCAAGCATACCCGAAAGATTACTCGAATTGGGAATCAAGAATATACAGGTAATATTCTCAGTGGTGATATCTGTATTAAACCTGCTTCCTACTCTGGTTTTTGGTCTTGGGAAGAACCTGATGATTCTCTTTTATTTTATATTAGCCCGCACTTTCTGTATCAAATTGCAGAACAAAATGATTGTTTGAACTCGAATATTGTGGAATTACTTCCAGTTCTAAATCATAACGATGGTACACTACACCATCTAGTAACTTTATTTAAACAGGAGATAAACTGTAATTACTCAGGAGGTAAAATGTATCGGGAATCCTTGAGTAATTTATTAGGGCTTCATTTATTAAGACACTATTGCTCCTTTCCTATGGAATCTCCTGAATATACTGGAGGATTAGGAAACTATAAGCTCAAACAGATTATTGGTTATATAAACGATCGCCTAGCAGATGATATTTCTTTATACGAGTTGGCAAATGAAGTAAAACTAAGTCCGTCTTATTTTTCGACTTTATTTCGTCAGAGTACAGGTAAATCTCCTTATGGATTCGTAGTTGAGCAAAGAATCACTAAAGCTAAAGAGCTATTAATCAATACTAAGATGACCATTTCAGATATTGCTGTTACGGTTGGATTCTACGATCAAAGTCATCTCAGTAGACACATGAAGAAGCTGCTGGGTGTATCTCCCAGACAATTAAGACTGCAGGGATAATTCAATTAGAGCTTGCTGAAAAAGTAGTGGAAAAACGGCGTTGCTGATTTAAAGTATGAATTTAATTTAAGACGTAAGCGTAACTCTTGTCGCAGACGTGATATATCAAGTCTAAAAATCGCAATTCATACCCGAATTAAGCAACGCCGGAAAAACAATATGAAGATTGGTTGCAGATTATCTACAGTACAGCACCCTACAATTACCAATTACCCATTACCAAATCTGACACTGTATTTTCACTGATTGCATTGTGATTGTTATCGGCAAAAATAAATATATATTTATAAAAATTTGAATATACATTTAACTATAGGATAAATTTATATGGTAGCTGAAGTAGTTAGACCCAACGTACAAGACTTACAGCAAGATGTTATTGAGTTGTTAGGGCAAATTAGCGATTTAATGAGTCGTGCAAGTTCTAACCTAAGTTCTGATGAGCCTGATAACAAGTATATTGACTTTGAAAAACAAATAAGAAACGAAACCAGCAAGGTTGAAAATTTGGAGATAAGAATGGCAAATGTGGCTCCAATGAAAGCTGGTAAATCGACTATTGTGAATGCAATTGCAGGACAAGATATTCTCCCCAGTCGTAATTCTGCAATGACTACGCTCCCAACTGAAATTATTTTTGATGGTGATTTAAAGCAACCTATTTTAACTTTGAGTGCTGGGGTTTTATCTGTTTTTCAAGATACTTTAGTTGCTTTACGGGAAAAGATTAAAGAGCGGGGTTTGGAAACAGTAAAAGAAAGACTTGCTAATTATCCTCACCTACAAAAAATGCCTAAGCTAATTCAAGAATTAAAAGTTGGTGAGTCGATACCTCGTAAATCTGAAGGAAGGGAAAATATTGCTCTTACTTTAACGAGTTTGAACGATATTGTCAGACTTTGTAGTATTTTAGATCCGCAATCAGACCCAATTCAATATCTGGAAGATGTTCCTAAGATTAAGACTCCATTTTGGCGTGCTGTAGAGGATAATCAAGCAAATACTCAAGGAAAGCTCGTAATTGTTGATACTCCGGGACCTAATGAAGCCGGGGAAAATTTACGATTGCAAGCGGTTGTGGCTGAACAACTTGCTAAAAGTTCCATAGTTTTAATTGTGTTGGATTTCACTCAGTTAAAAAACGAAGCAGCAGAGAAGGTTAAACAAGACGTTCAAAGAGTGATTGAGTTACGGGGTAAGGATAATCTGTATGTGTTGGTAAATAAAGTCGATCAGCGTCGAGATGGTGATATGAGTCCCCAACAGGTTCGGAATTTTGTTGCTGCTGAATTTGGTATTGGTGAAGTTGGGGATAAAAATCGTGTCTTTGAAATTTCTGCCAGACGTGCTTTTACTTCTGCAAATTTTTTGATGGAGTTACAAAAGTCTCCTAATGTAAAAGTTACTGGATTAAAGACTGTTCGTGCTTTAGCTCAAGAAGTATTTGGGATTGATTGGGAAGAAGAATTAGAAGATGCAGAGAATCATCAATTACAGCGAAAAGCCGAGAGATTGTGGAGAAAATCTGGTTTTGAGCCATTTCTGAATGATGCGATCGCTGCTTTGATCAGAGAAGCAGCACCAAGATGTATGAGTTCTGCATTAAGAAGCGCTCGTAGTAATCTTACGATACTAAATGACGATGTACAACTTCGTAGTAGTGCAATAAATCAAGATGATGAAAAAATTAGATTAGAGTTAGAAGCGCTCAAAAAAGATTTAGAAAGTCTAAATGAATGTCGTAATCGTTTACAAGAAATAAATACGATTCGAGAAAATCTTGAAAATAATCTAGATAATCTTCTGATTGAACTAAAAAAAAATGCGAAGATGAGTCTTGAAAAATATTTTAAACAAGAAGAATATAAGCGTGGTAATTTGGTTCAAAAAGTAGATATTCAAACAAGAGATTTTTTCGATCAGAAAATCAGTGAGTTTGAAATATTTCCACGATGGCTTTCACGACGAATAAAATCTCAAATCGAATTTAAAAGTTCTGGTGTTTTTGAATTTAGTAATGAAGTAGAAGCAGAAAATTTTGCCAATCAAGCAGTTTCATATTCTAAGGTAAGAGCAGAAAATATTTTATCGGGAATTCGCAAACAAGCAAGAGCAGAAATTGCAGCAGCACGTTCAAGTATAATGAATTTTGTTGATACGCAAACAAAGCCTATAATCAAAAACGCTCAACAAAGATTAAATGAAGTATTTGATGTAAATCTTTCCTTACCACAACCTAATTTAGCTTCTGAGGATATAGAAGTTTCTAATCCTTACATTAAAAGAAATACTAAATATATAGACCAAGGTTATAAATATATAAAGAAGAAGAAAAGAAAATGGTGGAGTCTGTGGTTAATTCCTGTAACAGTAAAAAAGAGGGTAAAAAAACCTGACAAAGAAGTAAAATACTTTACTGTTTATCTAGAAGATGTAATATCGCAAGTCAATGATTCTTTAGAAAAAAGTATTGATGATATCAATTCCAATATTAGGGATTATATTGAAGATGATTTTCAACAACGAATTAATATTTTCTTTAATGAGTTGAATATTTATCTAAGCAACTATAGTGATAACTTAGCTCAAGCACAAGCAGACCAAAAAAAGAAAACTGAAGAGAAAAACCAGTTAATTTATGAGCTTAATTCTTTAATATCAGTATCTCAAGACAATATCAAAGATACCAGTTATTATCTAGGAAGAATAAAACAGTTAATGGAGAAAAACTAATGACAAGTATTTCTCCTCTGACAAAATCACCTCATATTCAAATCAGTTCTTCCACTAACCACCTCTCACAATTACAAAACCGCATTCCCTCCGTCAGTGACAAAGCATATTGTAGTCATTTGTTAATGTTTTTAATTAATATTAATGATTTTAACGATTATCAGGAAATAATTTTATTTGGTGTACTAAGAGCACAGAAGTAAGAGATTATGAGAGATAATTGGTTTTTTCGGCAATTAAATGGTGCGTAACGGCATTTTATAATTTGCAAATACTAATAATAAATATTCGAGCCGTTACACACCCTACATATCTGTCACAGAGGTAAGAGATAATTTTATGGTGCGTGACGGCATTTCATAATTTACAATACTAGCTATAAATATTCGATCCGTTACACACTCTACCTTCTGTTGGGAATCAATCAGTAAGATTTCATCGTATAAATTGGTGGTGCGTGACGGTAAGTTGAGATAATTTCGTTATGGTTGATAAATTATCTTACAGTACAGCACCCTATAAAAATATGCCAGCTGCGTCAATCCTAACTCCTAACTCTTCATCTTCAATCCAAAATCTAAAATCCAAAATCCAAAATCCAAAACCCTTTGACTTTTAACCTTAATTTAATAGAATAAGATTCGTCATCTACCGATTACAATGCCAGACCTTACACCCAATTCTAGTTTTAGTTTGACCTTACGCCTAGAAATTCCCAATCGTATCGGGATGTTTGCTAGCGTTACCAATGCGATCGCATCATGTGGAGGTAATCTCGGGCAAATTGATTTGATTGAGCAAAGCAGACAGGTTTCGATTCGCGATATTACTGTTGATGCTGCGAGTACGGAACATGCTGATAATATTATTCAGGCAGTTAAGGCTTTACCGGTTATTAAGGTTATAGATGTCTACGATCGCACGTTTAATCTACATCGCGGCGGTAAAATTAGTATTACCAGCAGAATTCAACTTAAGAGTATATCCGATTTAGCAATGGCTTACACTCCCGGTGTGGGACGTGTTTGTAGTGCTATTGCTCAAAATCCTGAGGAAGTTTACAACTTAACTATTAAACAAAATACTGTCGCTATTGTGACTGATGGTAGTGCGGTTTTGGGATTGGGAAATTTAGGAGCAGAGGCTTCTTTACCAGTCATGGAAGGGAAAGCAATGTTGTTCAAAGAGTTCGCCGGTATAGATGCTTTCCCCATTTGTCTTGCAACTCAGGATACAGATGAAATTGTCCGTGCCGTGAAAAATATTGCTCCGGTATTTGGCGGTGTAAATCTAGAAGATATTGCCGCACCTCGTTGCTTTGAAATTGAAGCTAGGTTGAGAGAAGAATTAAATATTCCCGTGTTTCACGACGATCAACACGGTACCGCAATTGTCACCTTAGCTGCATTATTCAACGCTTTGAAACTGGTACAAAAGCCGATAGAGCAAATTCGTATTGTCATCAACGGTGCTGGAGCCGCTGGAGTGGCCATCGCTAAATTACTCCGCAAAGCCAAAGCCAAAGAAATTTGGATGTGTGATTCCAAAGGGATTATTTCTACCAGTAGGAATAATCTGACAGCAGAAAAGCGGGAATTCGCCGTTAAACCCCATGGAAACTTAGCCGATGCAGTAAAAGATGCAGATGTATTTATCGGTGTCAGCGCTCCAGGAGTTTTAACACCGGAAATGGTAAAAACAATGGCACAAGATGCAATCGTATTTGCAATGGCAAATCCCGTACCAGAAATTCAGCCAGAATTAGTCAAAGACGACGTTGCCATTATCGCTACTGGGCGCAGCGACTACCCAAATCAAATTAATAACGTACTAGCTTTTCCTGGAGTATTTCGCGGTGCTTTAGATTGTCGCGCAGGCACCATCACCACCGCAATGTACCTCGAAGCTGCCAGTGCGATCGCCTCTTTAATTAAACCTTCAGACCTTGACAAAGAGCACATTATACCCTCAGTCTTTGACGAAAGAGTATCAAGTGTAGTTGCAGGTGCAGTACAACGTGCAGCCCGTGAGGAGGATATTGCACGACTTTAGATAAAGATGGGGAGGTGGGGAGATGGGGAGGTGGGGAGATGGGGAGATGGGGAGAGGGGGAGAAGCGGAGATGGAGAAAACAGAAAAAAAGAAGAAAAAAAAAAAAAAAGAACACAAAAAACAAAAAA
>JBHJJJ010000042.1:0-4881 GCA_050042755.1 Rivularia sp. (in: cyanobacteria) | reverse complement strand
TTTTACGTCTAGCGATACACATTATCGATTGTGCTCCTTCTGGTGCGTCAGGATTTATACCTGATAATTTCTGACTTAATCTCAATCTCCAAGAACTCCGACCATTGTTACCTTCAAGTACCTCACTACCTAAATTGTGATTGTGAGGATACAATTTCACTTCAAAGCCTAATGGTTCGAGAGCCTCATAATAAACTTCTGGGGTGATACCATCCCCTGGTCTTTGGTTGTGAACCTCTGTTTTCCAGCGTGCATGTCTTTCCTCATAAGGAATATGATGCTTGCTCCCAAGCAGACGATACAAAGGGAATCTAATATCTCGTAGAAATAAACCCATCCCTTTAAAATTCCAAGCAGTAAGCTGGGTATCTTGATCGGTGAATAATAATCCACCAGGACGCACTAAACGCGCTGCTTCTGTCTAAATCCTACTCATATCATCGCAGTGATGAACAGTAGCATTTGCAACAACAATATCAGCAAATCCATCTACAAATGGTAAATGATGGGCATCAGCCAAAATTGGTGTATAGCCAACATCACCAGCCATTCGTAGAGCACCGGGTGAAACATCAACCCCAATCAACAATTTAGGCGAACCACCCACAGTTGCATAGACATTACCAGGACCGCAACCGATATCAACTACTATCTTGTCATCCCAACTACCCATTACTGCATTCCAGCGATCCTGAAAGGGTTCGCTACGATGACTATCTTCAAAATACTCTTTACCCCATTTGGGATGTCCGAAAAAGTAACTGTTAGCATGCATACCCTTTGTAAAAACTGGGATTGGACAGCTTGGAATATCACCTGTCTGCCAATCTACAATTGCATTGGAAGCTAGATAAGGTTTCAACCGCGAATATGCAGAATCTGCCATTCTTTCTCCTTGGGTATTATTTCTTATGTTCGACGTAACACTATATATTACATAGAACATGATATCAATATATACAGATTAATTTGGTATGATTCCGGCAACGCAACAAAAGAAATTATAAAGTTATTTTATTTCCCAAGAAGACAAATTTATAAGTAGCAAATAGAATTTTTATCTAGAGCAATTTATTTGTGTATGAGGGTTTTAGGTAAAAATTCTACTGTTTAAATAAATTGTGAATATAATTATTGTTCGGTTGATATTTCCGAGTAAATATTCTTAACTTTAAAACATATTCTTGGTTTGCAATTGTCAGAAATTCCCAGAAATAAATAGGACCTATATACTCATAAATCCCCACCTCCCCATCTCCCCATCTCCCCATCTCCTCATCACCCCATCTCCTCATCTCCCCATCCCTACCGCCTGCGACATTTTTTTGATAACATCAATAAACCCGTTTCTTAACATGCGAATTGAGGTATGAGCACAGGCACATTATTTGATAAAGTTTGGGATTTGCATACAGTTGGGACATTAGTTTCCGGACAAACGCAACTGTTTATTGGTTTACATTTAATTCATGAAGTAACTAGTCCTCAAGCCTTTGCTATGCTTAGGGAACGGGGATTGAAGGTAATGTTTCCTCAACGTACGGTAGCCACAGTTGACCATATCATACCTACCGAAAATCAAGCCCGTCCTTTTGTCGATACTTTGGCAGAGGAGATGATGCAGGCGTTGGAAACGAATTGTAAAGATAATGGCATCACTTTTTATAATATTGGTACCGGAAATCAAGGTATCGTTCATGTAATTGCTCCGGAGCAAGGATTAACTCAGCCAGGAATGACTATTGCTTGTGGAGATAGTCACACTTCAACTCACGGTGCTTTTGGTGCGATCGCCTTCGGGATTGGTACTTCTCAAGTGCGGGATGTGTTGGCTTCCCAAACTTTGGCGTTATCTAAATTAAAGGTTCGCAAAATTGAAGTTAACGGTACTTTGAAACCCGGTGTTTACGCGAAAGATGTGGTTTTACATATTATCCGCACTCTCGGCGTTAAAGGTGGTGTAGGATATGCTTAGGAATTTGCAGGTACCACCTTTGAGCAAATGACTATGGAAGAACGAATGACCGTGTGTAATATGTCCATCGAAGGCGGTGCGAGATGCGGTTATGTGAATCCAGATAAAGTAACTTACGAATACCTCCAAGGTAAAGACTTTGCGCCCAAAGGTGAAGATTGGGACAAAGCCGTTACTTGGTGGGAATCTATCCGTAGTGATGCGGATGCAGAGTATGATGATGCAGTAGTATTTGATGCGGCAGATATTCCACCTACAGTTACCTGGGGAATCACTCCCGGACAAGGTATCGGAGTAAATCAAACCGTTCCATTGCCCGAAGAGTTGCCAAGCGATGACCGTTTTATTGCCGAAGAAGCTTACCGCTACATGGATTTAGCACCCGGTAATCCCATCAAAGGTACTAAAATAGATGTTTGCTTTATCGGTAGCTGTACCAATGGTAGAATTAGCGACTTACGAGAAGCCGCGAAAATCGCCAAAGGAAATCATGTTGCAGAAGGCGTGAAAGCATTTGTGGTTCCCGGTTCCGAAAGAGTGAAAAAACAAGCGGAAGCCGAAGGTTTAGATAGAATCTTTGAGCAAGCTGGATTTGAGTGGCGAGAAGCTGGATGTTCCATGTGTTTGGCAATGAACCCCGATAAATTACAGGGAAGACAAATAAGTGCTTCTTCCTCCAACCGTAATTTTAAAGGAAGACAAGGTTCCTCTACCGGACGTACTTTATTAATGAGTCCCGCCATGGTTGCTGCTGCAGCAATTAAAGGTACTGTTGCAGATGTGCGCGAATTAGTTAGTTGAGAGATGGGGAGATGGGGGGATGGGGAGATGGGGAGAATTCTAAATTCTTTACTTCTTACTCATTACTCTTTACTCAATCCAAAATCCAAAATCCAAAATCCAAAATTGCAATGAGTGAAGTTAAAACAGTATCTGGAAACGGTATTCCTTTAATAGGAAATGAAATCTATACAGATAGAATTATCCCGGCGCGGTTTCTGCGTTGCGTTACCTTTGATGGTTTGGGAGAACACGCTTTTGAAGACGATCGCAAAGGACTTGCAGGTAAACATTCCTTCGACCAACCGCAGTATGAAAATGCAAATATATTAGTAGTAAACCGTAACTTTGGCTGTGGTTCTTCCAGAGAACATGCTCCTCAAGCTCTTGCTAAATGGGGAATTCAAGCTTTAGTTGGAGAAAGCTTTGCTGAAATATTTTTCGGTAATTGCGTAGCAATGGGTGTCCCTTGTGTGACTGCTGAAACTGCGACTGTTAAGAAATTGCAAGAGATTTTAACAGACGATCCTCAAGCAAGTATTTCTGTAGATTTAGAAGCAATGAAAGTGCAATGCGGTGATTTTTCCGCAACCGTGGAAATGGCTGGAGGTGCGAAAAATATGTTTGTTTCCGGTACTTGGGATGCTTGCGGACAATTGGTAGGTAATGCAGAGAAGATTGAAGAGACGGCGGCGAAGTTACCTTATGTTGGTTGGAGTCAATTGGCTGCGAGTTAGGGAATGATTTATTTTAGCCATGGTGCAGTTTGTGGAATAATGCATCATGGTTGATTATTTTCCGATAATTGAAATTGCGCCAGATGCTCCGGGTGAAGATGAACAAATGGGAACCAAAGAAAAGTTTTGGTTTGACCATAAAGATTTTGGTAGGTGTTTGTATAAAAAAGCTAGACGTAATACAGGTGAAGATTGGTCAGAAAAGATTGCTGCGGAGTTATCTGAATTATTGTGTCTACCTCATGCTAAATATGAATTAGCGACATTCCAAGGAGAAAGAGGAATTATCTCACAATATTTTTTGCCTAAAGGAGGTAGCCTTGCTTTGGGGAATGAAATTTTATCTAGAATAATTCCAGATTATCTCAGAGATACCAAAAGCCCTTCTCAACATACAATAGATTCAGTATTAAATGCGATCGCGTCGAACGCTAATAATTCAATTAATTTACCAGTAGACTGGAATCCACCACAAGGTATAAGTCAAGCAGTGGAAACTTTTGTAGGTTATTTACTTCTAGATGCTTGGATTGGTAACACTGATAGACACCATGAAAACTGGGGATTTGTCAATTTAGATAACAAAACTTATTTAGCGCCGACTTACGATCGTGCTTCTTGTCTTGGTAGAGAGCTATTGGACAACGAACGAGAAGACAGGTTAAATACTAAATATTTGAGTTTTTCTGTAGAAGCATACGCTAACAAATCCTTTTCAGCTTTTTACGCTCAAGTAGGCGATAAAAGAACGCTTAAAACATTTGATGCATTTTATCAAGCCGCACGACGTTATCCAAATGCAGCTTCATTGTGGTTAGATTGTCTAGCAAAGATATCACCTACAAGTACTTTAGAACTATTTGTGCGCATTCCACAAGAAAGGATATCAGCAAGCGGTATCGAATTTGCACGGAAAATACTGGAATTTAATCAAAATAGATTACTAGAACTGCGTTAAAGCTGATAAAACCAGTAAATTATAGTTGTGTTACTCAATTACTTGTTCTGTTCCGATATCGGAGTAAAATATCTCGTATAACTGACATACATTTTTTTTGGGTGGTATGTTTAAATAATTTTTTTATATGAAAACCCTATTTCTAGCTTGGCAAGACCCAAATACTCGTACATGGTTTCCCATTGGTCGTTTAACTTATGATGGGAAAGAATACCAATTTTTGTATGTAAGAGGGGCTAAAGAAGCTCAAGCTGAATGTGGTTTCAATGGTTTATATTCTTTTCCTGAGTTTTATAAGGTATATAAATCAAAGATAATTTTTCCATTGTTTTCTAATCGGATTATGCGTCGTTCTCGTCCCGATTATAAAAATTATATTGAACGGCTAAATATTCCTGAGAATGAAGACGAACCAATCAATATTTTAGCTC
>JBHJJJ010000041.1:0-11621 GCA_050042755.1 Rivularia sp. (in: cyanobacteria) | reverse complement strand
TTTCATCAATACCAAGTCTTTTTAAATATGAAGGCTTTCTAATTGTTGCATTATTTGAAGCATCTTTGAGCATTCTTTCTATTTCTCTAGTAGTAACAATACCCTTTTCTGCAACACTATGAATATCTGAATCTAATACTTATTTTATTACTTTATTGCTAAGCCTTTTAGTATATTTTCTTCTTGTTTCTACAAAATACAAGTATAGGCGTAAAAGGTTTTTGGCATGTTTGACATTTAAACTGGCGTTTATTTATCTCTAGAAATACTTGTTGCTCTCCTAGAGGTAAATCTTTAATTATAGATTTATGATTTTGATGTAAGTGACGACTCTTTTTCCCACAACGGAAATACTTTCATTCTTAATTGATTCGATTTGTAATATTATTCCAACACCTTTGTATTGATGGTGTGAGATAACTCTTATTTCTGACAAATCCAGCAGTTGTGTTAATATTTTGATATCTTTTTTTGAATTCATTATAGTAATATATACCCTGTTTTATAACTTTATTTTATAACTAGTAGCACGAAGCTAATTGTTTTTTTATTTTTAGTAATTATTTGATATAGTTATTTACATCTAAGAATTGAACTATGATTCAATTAGCGTAGCGGCGTTGAGGCGGGCTATCAGTATTTAGGGTTTTTACGAGTTAATTTTATGCCCGTCTCAAGGCAATTGAATCAAGCGCAGCGGTAGTTCAATTCGCCGCCCCAACGAGTCAATTTGCGCTATTTGACCTTTTCTTTCACTTTTTTTAATGTATTTTTAGCATACTAAGTGTTGAAGAACCAAAATTATAAATCTTCCGAACAAACTATAGTTAGAGGATTTTTCCTGACTAATTATGCCTAAAGATAGATTTTTATGCCTGTCTTCAAAATTACTAAAAAAGGTAGTTAATATATTCTTTGAAATCGATATTCATCAACGATATTTTTTTGTGATGAATCATACATCGCTAGAGTCAGAAAAAAACAAGAAAGACCAAGCTACTTAAAGAAAAAGGAGAGATGAAAGCTTCTCATAAGCCAAGAGTAGTAATAATCGGTGCTGGTTTTGCTGGTGTAGAAGCTGCAAAAAAGTTAGGTAAACATGGAGTCAATGTTTTACTAATTGACCGTCATAATTATCACACCTTTATTCCCATGCTCTACCAAGTTGCCACCAACCTACTTTATCCCCATCAAATCATTTACTCCTTACGTCGTTTGTTTAGGGGTTTACCAACGGTAAATTTTTTGCTTGCGGATGTAAAAAAAGTTGATTTCCACAATCAAATTGTTCATAGCAAAGATGTAGTAATTGATTATGATTATTTAGTTATTGCTACGGGTAGTAAATCTCAATATCTTGGCGTGACGGGAGCACCAGTAAATAGTTTTCCTATGAGAACTTTATCTGAGGCGATCGCAATTCGCAATCAAGTCTTAACTCGTTTTGAAATGGCATCAAAAGTCACCGATGAAAATGAAAAAACACGGTTACTAACTTTTGTCATAGTCGGTGGTGGTGCAACTGGTGTGGAGTTAGCTGGCAGTTTAAATGAATAAATTTATAGCGCTTTCAAATAAGATTTTCCCAGTTTACACCGGAATCAAGCACAAGTTATACTCCTACAATCGGCAGAACAGTTATTGGGCAGCTATTCTCAAGAACTAGGAAAATACACTGAAAAATGGTTGCGTCGTCACGGAGTTAAGGTACATCTTAATTCTAAAGTAAGTAGAGTCACTCCCCATGCCGTTTATCTTGAAGATGGCACAGCTATATTTACAGATACAGTAATTTGGACTGCCGGAGTATTAGCTGCGACACCGGAAACAAAACAATCGTTAAAAACTGCTAATAAAGATAAAATTATAGTCGAGCTAACCTTACAACTTTACGAACATGAAAATGTTTATGGTGTAGGGGATGTTTCCTATATTGAGATTCTTGAAGCTTCATTCAACGGAGTCGCACAAGAGGCAATTCAGCAAGGAAAAACAGCAGCTGATAACATTTTGCGACAAATTAACGGTAAATCTCCCAAGAAATTTAATTATTTCAACAAAGGACGTTTAGCAATTATTGGAAAACACGCAGGAGTAGGTAAAATTGGTAAGTTCGCAATTAAAGGTTTTATTGCTTGGTTTCTGTGGCTAGAAGTTCATCTTGTCTACCTCCCGGGAATTCGCAACCGTCTGGGAGTACTTTTCAATTGGCTTAAGTGCTATTTTACAGGCGAAGGTGCATCACGAAATATTCAACTATGAGCAGTGAGCAGTGAGCAGTTAACAGTCAACAGTGAGCAGTGAACAGTAAGTAAGGGATAAGGTAGAGGGAGTAGATATTAACAACTAACAACCATCAACTAACAACCATTAACTAACAATTAACAATTAACTTAATTATGGGTTTTCAAAAGTATTTTCCGTTAATAGGTAGAGCTTTTCTAGCAGCTATTTTTCTTAAAGCTGCGGTTTCTAATACTCTTGGTTTTCAAGGAATCGTGGGAATGATGACTCAACGGGCTTTACCCGTACCGCCTTTGTTACTCATCGGTAATATTTTTTGTACTTTGGTAGGCGGGATTTCCATTTTACTGGGCTTTAAAGCACGTTTAGGGGCCATCTTATTAATTATATTTTTGATTCCCACAACTTTTGTTTTTCATAATCCCTTTGCCGATCCTGGCGAATGGAATGCTTTTCTGAAAAACTTCGGTTTAGTTGGTGCAATGCTATTTATATATTACTACGGTACTGGACCTGTTAGCTTAGATGCAAGTTCGGCCACCAATGACTATGATGATACCCAAATTTCGGATTCTGATAGAGCAAATGTATAACCCAAAAATTCAGTTGCGTAACTCTGATATCGTTCTAGCTTATACGTTTTTACGGCTAGTTTTCGGTATAAATATGTTTGTACATGGCTTAGTCAGAATTGGCAATATTCAGGGTTTTGTTAATTCTCAGGTAGGACTTTACAAAGATATTGCTATTCCTCCATTATTAGTTGCAGTACCGGCATATCTAATTCCTATTGTAGAATTTGCTGTTGGTTTACTATTAATATTAGGGCTACAAACTCGCAAAGCTTTGATAGCCAATTTTCTGTTGATGATGACTTTAATGTTTGGGGTTTGTTTGCTACAGAAATGGGATATTGCAGGCTCACAATTAATCTACAATATTATCTTGTTTATTTTACTAGCGGGCTGTAGTTTCAATTTAATTTCGGTTGATAATTGGTTAAATCGTAAGAAAAGATAAGATAATATTTTTCATGACTTTTCACTACAAAGTTACGAAGGTGCATACTATGTATTTGTGGGATATACAATATCAATGGTTATTAATTGCTGCTCTTATTTAGTTACTTAATGCATATCCATGTAGCTAGCTGAATTATAAAACCATTTACTGAAATAAAATCCTGGGATGGAAAGCATTCAAAGCTTGGTTAACTTTGGTAGTCAGTGAATATTTTCTGGCAAAGTTAAACAAGCTTCTATAAAACGAGTATAGAATTTTGAATATTCTTTGGCGAATTATGTAATTGCTTGATTATTGCCAAAACTGTACCATGTAGTCATGAATGTAAGAAGGTGGGGAAAGTTAGAATAACGAAAGGATAAAAAAGGCGCAAAAAAGCGCATACTCCCGAAAACTGCCATATCTGACAAAATTGATATTTTTTGTTCGTTAACAAAATAATCAGTTCTTGAATGGGAATAATAAGGCTACACCGAAAGATTAATATCAAGGGTAGCTAGTATTATATGCCACAGATAAGAATAATTAGGGCAGCGTTACGGGAAATTCAGAAACTTCCCTATTCTGGCTGTGAGAAAGTTTATGAAATCCTGCGTCGTTTAAGTTTAGGAGAAACAACAGATACTAAACCTCTTCGAGGATATAACAAGATTTTACGAACTAGGCTAGGCAATTGGAGAGTCATCTGGCTAAGAGTTGATGTCGATAATATTGTAGTAATCAAAGCAGGCTTACGGAGCAGTGTTTATGATGATGAATTTGAACGGCGAGACTGTGAAAATCCACAGATAATAGAAGAATTACTTAATCCGCAACGAATAGAAGTTACAGAACATCCATCTTACCAATGGAATTATCATATAAACTCAGATTGGTATAAATTTGTATTTAGCAGTTATCGTTATTCACCTGTAAGGACTGATTATCAAAAAGAAGTACTACAAAAGGTTTTCAACACTTTTTCTACATACAGATACAGTCGCGACAGCGAAGAATTAAGTCATAAACCTTGTATAATTCAAAGCGCTCCAGGAACTGGAAAAACTCTATGTGCAACTTTATTCGCTTGTGAAATTCATCAGCAAAATCAATGGAACATTATGTTAATAGTTCCAGATGCATTAAAAAAAGATATTAGTAAATATTCTGAAATACAACAAGCTACATTACAAGATAACTTTTGGTTAGTAACTTTTCGAGAATGGTTATGTCAAATTAATCCTGAATTTAAAAATCAGTTAG
Organism: Rivularia sp. (in: cyanobacteria); assembly: GCA_050042755.1. Lineage (GTDB taxonomy): Bacteria > Cyanobacteriota > Cyanobacteriia > Cyanobacteriales > Nostocaceae > Rivularia. The sequence continues at coordinate 7,112 of JBHJJJ010000041.1, read as the reverse complement.
CCTCACCAGAAGAAGAATTAAAAGCTTTACAGTCAGCAGCAAAACATACTCACAGAAAATTTGCTAAACCAGAAGCAATTAGTTATAGAGATGTTATACTCTACCAGTCTTTTGTTGTAGATAGAGAAAATAAAAAGCAAATTAGAAATTCTGTTTTTCAAGAGAATCGATCGCAAATTGAAAAATTAAAAAAAATTGATCGACGATTTTGGTTAAAGGGTTTATCCAGTAAAAAATCTCGTATAGATGTTGCCAGTGAATTAATAGAAAATCCGTCATTGGCTACTTTAATACCAGGTAATACCCTTGTGATAGTTGATGAAGCACAAGATTTAATGCTTTGTGAGTTGGAAGCTTTAGTGGCTACTTGCAAAGCATGGGAAAAAGAAAATCCAGAAAATCAAATATATTTATGGTTATTAGGAGATTTAAATCAACGTATAGTACCCACAGATTTTGATTGGGGACAGTTAAATCTGGGAGAAATAACTAGTTTAAAGCGAAATTACCGAAATTCATGTTATATCATCGAATTTGCAAATCAATTTTGGCATTTAGCAAAAAATATAAATAAACAATTTAAAGGAAGAAGTTTACCTCAGCCTGTTAATCGGGAGGATGCTTTTGAATCCGGAGAAAAGGTACGTTTTTTAAAGTGTAATTCAAAAGATGATGCTTTAAATTTTTTACAACAACTTGCTCAACAATGTAAATCTGGAGAAAATCAATTTTATTTACTCCAAGATTTAGCTAATGCTGTCAAAGTAATGTCCAATAAAAATTTAAATATATCCGAAGATAACTTGGTAATTCTTAATACTGAAGATGCCAAAGGTAGAGAATTTGAAGCTTGTATTGCTTTTGGTTTATTTGAAGGAAGTGGTAAACCATCATTAGAAGAAGCTTTTCAATGGTACACGCTCTTAACTCGCGCTCGAACTCGATTATTGATAGTAATAACTCCGGAAGAATTAAATCGTCTAAATAACAACGAACGCAATTATTTTGAAAATTGCCTTAGTATTAGTTCGGGAAAGGCAATAAATTGGATTACTGAATTAGCTAGCGATGTTGATGTTAGTAGAGTTTATGATATCAAAGAGCGTCTACTTAAACGATGTAAAACTGGATTGTTGTACAGAGATACTTATTTAGCTTTGCAGCTAGCAGAAATAGAAGGAGTTGAATTATACCAGTGGGAGCAAAAAGCAATTTCTCGTTTAAAAAAACATTCTCATAAGTTTTTGAAAGAGGAATTAAATAATATTCACAGCATTTCCTTGCGTTGTTTGTTATTGAGAACAATGGACTTTTATTGGCAAGCTGTTATGGAAGCGACTCAACTAGAAAATACAGATTTTAATGAATACAAACGTTTGTTAAAAAGTATTGCTCAAGATTTAAAAATGAAAGAATTTTCTTATAAAACTGCAGGAGTAAAAGCACGTCTTGTTCAAGATCGTAATACCACTATTCCTTTTTGCAAAGAAATAGGTCAAAACCTTAAGACTTCTCAAACTTCAGTCACATTACTATGTAAAGCCTTTGCATCTCGAATTAACAATATTCTCGAACAAAAGGAAATAAATTCACCTTCGAGTAAACTTCTGAGTAAAAACCTAAAATATTGAATAACTTAGTATAGATTTGTGACAAGTTCACAAAAATCTAGCTAATGAATTAATGCCAAATCTCCAAGCGGTAACAGATATATTTCATGTGATTATGTATTTAGATATTTTGGCATTTATAACTTTTATTTAAATTGTGAAAATAGGTTCATGTAGGGTGTGTTATGGCTCGAAAAATTGTGATTATATTTGATTTATTTTGAGGATGCCATAACGCACCATTTTACAATCAAAATTGTTAAAGCAACCAGATGATTTTGGTGGAAGTAAATCTATTGATTATGCGAATATTTGGCGCTACGGTAATATTGAATTTCATTTTATAGAAGACAAATTGGAAAGCATTTTTTGTGTGACTTAGGCAACCGGCACATTTTCTTCTAGGATGCTTGTACACTCACTGATTCAGAAGTTAATAATAAGGCTTTTAATGTCACGCACCATCCGATTTTTGTGACAATTGGGTAAGTCCTGATTTTATTGAAGATATGGATAAAAATGATTTTTTAAAATTAGATATGTCTTTTTTTGACACTCTACAATCTTTGTCCTGTACTTCGGAAAAATTTAATTTATGAATATTTTTGAACTTTTATATCTTTAAAGAATAAAACTGTGGGTTTATTAGAATATTAACTATGTAAATTACAATTGATCGTCAGACAAATGCAAAATTCAGATTTGAATCAGAAACAAGTTCCTACTGTGGGAAACCTTGGGACAATTAAGGGAATTAAATGGGAAGACATTAACAGGAATGGGGTTAGAGATAGGAAGGTTGTTTCTGAAGAAATTGAATTAGTAAATAATCTGACACAGGGTTACTACAATAGTGCAATTGGAGATTTGTATCCTGGTAATCCTTCCGATCCATTAGCAAGCTACTTCACAGGACCAAATATATCAACTGGAGCGCCAACGGCTGACTTTAGTATTGAACCCGATTTAAGCTCAATAAATGAGTTAGAAAATTGGCTAAATGACCCAGAATCAGCTATTGAAAATGGATTTTGGAGTAATTTACAATCTATACCACGAACATGGTCTGTTAATACAGAAACGGCAATTATTTACGAAGTAGATGGTGGAGAATTTGGCGTTGAAAATCTAATTGCTGACTTTGTTGTTGATAACAGTATTCTGGTTTGGGTTAACGGAGAATACCAATTTGGTATCGGTAATCCTCCTGGTTTTAGAGCAAATGATGTTTCTTTAGGAAATCTCAATCCTGGTAAAAATTACATTCAAATTATACGGTCTGATTATGGTTTAGCAACAAACTATAGTGTCAATATTACTGGTGATTTAATTGAAAAAGGAGAAATCGAAGAACCTGGTTTATCAGGAATTAGCATTTACCTCGATAGTAATAAGAATGGGGTACTCGATAATAGAGAACTAGTTCAAGTAACAGCAGAAGACGATCCCACTACCCCCAATATGGTTTTAAAGAAAGAATTGAAAACTGTACCGTAACCCAACATTATCTATAGTTGTTTTAAATCCCTCATGTTCGGTTACGACACCATTCAAATTAACCGTTTACAATCAAATTGATTTTTGTGTCTAAGCCAACTTACTGAGTCAAATAATGAAATTCAATCATAAAATTAAAATCAATATTCAAGAATTTATCACTTCAGGAAAATTTGATTATATCGAAATAGGACAAGCTAAAGATTGGATTTTAAATAATTTTCCCTGGATGATTTTGGTGGAGGTAAATCTATTGATAATGCGAATATTTGGCGCTACGGTAATATTGAATTTCATTTTATAGAAGATAAATTGGAAATGATTTTTTGCGATTATATTGAAGAGATGAATGGAGGTGATTCTTTAGAATTAGATGTGTCTTTTTTGCATAATCTTAAAAATTTAACCTTGAATTCTATTTCAAAAGAACTAATATCTCTAAAAGTCAATTACTCAGTTAAACATGAATTATCGCTAAATAAATTAACTTTAAAAGTTACTGAAAGTAACATTTAAATCAGCTTTACTGGAATGAATGATTCTAATGATTTTAGATTATTTGCATTATTTAAAAACTGATTAGATAAGGCATAAATTAATTGGTGCGTGACGGCATTCGATAATAATTCAATTATGTAATAAATTTTTCAATACCGTCACACACCCTACAAATATTATGTTTTCAAGTCCGAATTACTAATACCAAATATTTATAAAGATGCGCTTAATTTAGTCCACGCAGGTGGGCTTCTTCTGTGTAGCTCCAGCCTTTTAGGCTGAGAGCGATTTAGCGCAGCCTCATACAGAATAGGTATAAAAAGATAAATTTACGGTGTGTTATAGATTTCTCCTAACACACCCGACAAAAAATTAATTCTTAACAACTATCTACTAACTACTAACTCCTAATTCCTAACTTTCCTAAAACCGATTAATTATCGCTTCAGCAAACTCGGAACATTTCAAAGGTTCAACTTTTGGTTCCATCAATCTTGCTAAATCGTAGGTGACTTCACCATTAGCGATTGCCTCTCCCAAACCTTTCTTAATCAAGTCAGCGGCTTCTTGCCAACCCATAAATTCCAGCATCATTACGCCGGATAGTATCACAGAACCGGGGTTAATTCGATCTAAACCGGCGTGTTTGGGTGCTGTACCGTGAGTAGCTTCAAATATCGCTGCCTCATCGCCAATATTAGCACCTGGCCCCATTCCCAATCCGCCAACTATCGCCGCAGCCGCATCTGACAAATAATCGCCGTTAAGGTTCATTGTTGCCAAAATGGAATACTCATCGGGCCGAGTTTGGATTTGTTGGAAAATACTATCGGCGATGCGATCGTTCACCATGATTTTATCTTTCCACTTGTCGTTACCGTGAGTTTCCCAAATTGAGTTAAGAACTGTTTCAACTTCCTTGACAATTTCTTCTTTCTTCTCCGGTGTCAGGGAATCATAACCGGGATCGATCTTGCGAGCATTTTCTTCGAGGGAAATATCGGATTTACTTTCTTTATTGCTCAAAATCCAAGATTCCCGTTCGGTAACGCACTCGTTGCGAAATTCTGAAGTGGCTAATTCATAACCCCAATCGCGGAAAGCACCTTCGGTGTATTTCATAATGTTGCCCTTATGCACCAAAGTCACCTGCTGCTTTTCCTTGGGCAATTGTAAGGCTTGTTTGATCGCACGACGTACCAAACGCTGGGAACCATTTTTGCTAATAGGTTTGATGCCAATGCCAGAATCTACAGGAATTTGCTTTTTACCGTGTTCGGGAGTACCGGGAATCAGTTCTTCATTAAGCAGTTTGATCAGTTTATTGCCAATTTGATCTCCTTGCTTCCACTCAATCCCTAAATAAATATCCTCTGTATTTTCTCGATAGACTATTACATCGAGTTTTTCGGGATTTTTGTGAGGTGAAGGCGTGCCGGGGTAGTATCGACAAGGGCGTACGCAGGCATAAAGTTGAAAAATCTGTCGTAGCGCCACATTTAGGGAACGAATACCACCACCGACGGGAGTTGTCAAAGGTCCCTTGATAGCTACACCATACTCTTTAATGGCTGTCAGCGTATCTTGAGGTAAATACTGATAAGTACCGTATAAATCGCAAGCTTCATCACCGGCGTAAACCTTGAACCAGTTAATTTTCTTCTTACCTTTGTACGCCTTTTCCACGGCAGCATCCAGCACCTTTTGCGTAGCAGGCCAAATATCGATACCCGTACCATCACCACGAATAAAAGGAATTATGGGATTATCGGGGACTTGGGCTTCGCCATTGGCAAAAGTAATCTTTTCTCCACTTTGGGGAGGTTTAATTTTTTCGTACATTAGAGGCTCCATTAGGTTTTAGCAGCAAGAGTTTCAGCTTAGTTATTTTCTACCTGAAAAAAAAATTCAAGTTAAAAAGACTAGCTAATTTTGTCTTGTCTTGCTTTTATTAAACTAGGAGATGCAATTTCTAAGTTGATCAGATTGCACTAATGTAGATGTTAATAGGTGCTTCACTCCTTGAATATACAGCAAAAAAGGAATTGCACCCTAAGAAATTAGAAAACTACTCAGCAAAAAGCTGCACGAGGGAAAAAGTCGTGAGCATAAATTATCAGTTCATGAGAAAATGTTCCACTAGACGGGCTAGATGCACCTAGGCTGTAGCATAAAAGTATTTTTCACAGAGGCGCTCTGTAGCCCTCTACCACTTGGCTACCAGTTCAAAAATCGTCTAAGTTTATTTAAAATAGCTATTTGCTTTTTCAATTGCGTTTAACGAGTAACGGCATGACAGACCCAATCATTCAAGATGGCACTACTAACAGTGATATTGACTCCCTTCGCCAAGCGTTAATGACAGGGTCTGAAAAAAACCAGAAGGAATTAGTGGAAAAGCTAGCTACTTTTGGTACTGAAGGATTAAAGGTATTAATGGAGTTTTTATCGAAGCGTCGAGATGTTATAGCAAATATAGTAGATGGGAAAGTCTATCAAGTTCTTTATCAATCGGATCTTACTGAAAGTAAAGAATTTTTACAATCTAATTTTCCTCAAGGAATTATACCGCTCAAATCCGATCGCAATATTGATTATACCGAGTTGCAAAAGCTATTAGCAAAACAAGATTTCCAAGAAGCCGACCGTTTGACGCTGCAAAAAATGTGCGAACTTGCAGGAAACGAAGCCGTAAAAAGAAAATGGCTTTATTTTTCTGAAGTGGAAAAGTTTCCTATAACTGATTTGCAAACAATTAATAGTTTATGGTTAGTTCATTCAGAAGGTAAATTTGGCTTTTCCGTACAGCGGGAAATGTGGATGGGTTTAAGAAAAAATTGGGAAAACCTTTGGGTAAAAATTGGTTGGAAAAAAGGTAATAATTGGACGCGTTATCCTAATGAATTTATCTGGAATTTGGATGCACCTAGAGGTCATTTACCTTTGTCAAATCAGTTACGCGGTGTGAGAGCTATTTCGTCTTTATTGTCTCATCCTGCTTGGGAGAAGTAATTGAGGTTAGGAGTTAGGAGTAATAAGTTAGGAGTTAGGAGTAATAAGTTAGGAGTTAGGAGTTAGGAGTTAGGAGTTAGGAGTTAGGAGTAATAAATAGGATCGACAATCCAAAATCCAAAATATCAAATTGAAAAATGGCAAGCGTTATTCTCGAAGGCATTAAGGGTAAATTTAACAACGTCACCGCCATAGTTGATCCCAAAATCATTAGCGCACTCACTTTCTGTGGAATATTTACTCGAACGTAAACCCAAGCAACTTTCTGGGGGAGAGCAACAATGGGTAGCTTTGCTTGGGGCGATCGCACGTCAACCACAGGTATTTTTATTTTTGTTTGATTCAGTTAGTGGGGATACAGGGCAAACGCCGAACTGTCATTAATTCGGCTATATTGTCAATAAAGTCTGAAATACTCCCATTATTCATTACTTCTTACTTCTTACTCATTACTTCTTACTCATTACTTCTTACTCCTTACTCAGCCTATACTCT
>JBHJJJ010000040.1:0-10694 GCA_050042755.1 Rivularia sp. (in: cyanobacteria) | reverse complement strand
CCTACGTGCTTATGACTTCGTATCTCAAGAATTGAGAGCGGCAGAAGACCCCGAATTTGAAACTTTCTATACGAAAAACATTTTGCTGAACGAGGGTATCCGCGCTTGGATGGCTCCTCAAGATCAGCCCCACGAACAATTCGTATTCCCTGAGGAAGTTCTACCTCGCGGTAATGCGCTTTAATTCAGAATTTGTCTCTTTTTTGTAGCGAATCTCTATCAGCTAATAAGTAGAGAATCATCTGAACTTTTTCCCGCCTTTGGGCGGGTTTTTTTTATTTTGCAATATTTAAAGTAGGTCTCAGCTATTGAACACTGCTGCATTGTTCTCAACAGAGCGTGGAGGCTTGCACAAAACAACCACAAGTATATTTTCAAATCCGCTCAATTACCTTAGTGCCAACTATACCTATTAATGAATCAAAATCTTTAAATCCAAAATTTAGAGATTATTGTCGATATTTCATCTTAAGTTGTGCTATATTAGTACCAACACACAAAGAAAGAGCATTTTGCTCTGCCTTGTTTGAGATTAAAAGCCGCTTAGGCAAAAAGGAGGTGATGCCCATGATAGAAAGTAGTATACCCATGGGTCATCAGGTTGTAGCAAGCCGGCTGTGCGCCGGAGCTGTTCTCTAAGAGTTAACTTTAGTTTTTTTTTAAAGGCTAGTTTAGCTTAAGCGACAAGGCTGAATTGGAGTTCCTTCCGGCAGTCAGGTTGCAACCTGAAGACCCGCTACACCGCTCTTACATTAAGTCATCTGACTTAAGTAAGAGCGGATAGTTTTTTATGGGGCTACCGGCGCTTCATTATTTGGTTGCTAAATTACCCCGTGTGTGTATTTATTTTTAATTTTTTAATCTGATAAATAAAGCCGAAAATTCTGGGAAGGTTGCTTGTCCCTGTAAAACCTTATGGTACTTCTCAAGAATGCTCAAGAAGCTCACATCTACTAGTTCCCTGAAGGTGTTCCCGAAGGGTAGAGAGGTGTAAGTACCTCATGAAAGATCGTAAATATTGGGTTTTCGATCTTACAAATCGCATTTGATGATAAGTAGCGATCGCCAAAATAGAAGCGGTTCTATCGTACAATCCTTGTGAATTGCTTTAGATAAGAAAATAAATATTAATTTTTTTTTAATATTATAATGAAAGTAAGTATAGGGTGAGATGCCTTTGGGGGCATATATCCCATTCTATATATCTGGTAAAACCTTAAGTTGTATCAGAATTTAATAGTTTTAGTATTGAGGACTGAACTGTAAATCTTCCACATAGCTTATCTTAGACCTACTATGCCATAGAATTACTTTGTTAAGTTGAGCATTATCCATCCTTAAGTTAGATGTCGTTAAGAATTGATCGAGTTAACTTTGATATGAACTTTTTAATGATTTGATGATTGGCTTGGAGGTTATGAACAAACTTACTGTGAAAGAGAATTAAGACTTTAGCAAGAAAAGTTAAACTAATTATCATCAATTTTTTCTTTTCATTTTAAATGTGTGACAGTTAACAAGCTGACCATATATTGCTTTCTGTTTTACTTGTCTTATAATTAAAGGCTATAAAGGATATGTTGTTGCATAAGTTAATTACATGGATTTTTAGTTCAATTTAGTCAGTTATTAGCTTAGCAAAAACTAAAATTGTGTATGGGGTAACTGTGCCTCGTCTGCAAGTTTCACCCTAGAAGTGAATTTTTGAGAATATTTGCAGCAAAGTAAATTATCCGTGCAAGGTGTGAGGAGAAGAGGAAACGATGTCTAATATATTGTGGAAATCCTTGGCGTTGAGTCCGGCAGTTTTCGGAGCAACATTGTTAGTTTCAACAACTGCAATTGCAGCTTCCAATACTACTGATTCTGTAGAACCCCAAGCAACAGAAACACAAACGCTGGCTCAAGCACAACAAACTGAAGTCAACGTTTTAGAAGAAGTAAATCAGTATGGTAGCGAGGGACAAGAAAATGGCTCTGCGTCCCAAGTAACTTCGGTTTCACAATTTTCTGATGTGCAACCAACTGATTGGGCTTTCCAAGCTTTGCAATCCTTGGTAGAGCGTTATGGTTGTATCGCTGGTTATCCTAACGGTACCTATCGCGGGAACCGTGCTTTGACTCGTTACGAATTTGCAGCAGGTTTGAATGCTTGTTTGGATAGAGTCAATGAATTAATTGCCACAGCTACTGCTGATATTATTACCAGAGAAGATTTGGCAACTTTGCAGCGCTTACAAGAAGAATTTTCTGCTGAATTAGCGACTTTACGCGGACGAGTAGATGCTCTAGAAGCACGTACCGCTGAATTGGAAGCTAATCAATTCTCTACAACAACCAAGCTAGTTGGTGCAGCGATTTTCGCCCTTACTGATGCTTTTGGTGATACCGTAGATGACGACAATAACACCGTCTTCCAAAACAGAATTCGCTTAGATTTACAAACCAGCTTCACTGGTAGAGATGTTTTACATACCCGTTTGGCAACGGGTAATGCAGAGCGTTTGAATACCAGTACGGATGTAGATGGAGATGGAGTTCCCGATGCTAGCGGTGAAGGCTTCCAAACATTTAACTTAACTGGCGATACGAGCAACAGCAATGATGTTGCTTTGGACTGGTTGGCTTACTATACCCAAATCGGTCCAGCTCAACTTTATATTGCTGCTACCGGCGGTATTCACAGTGATTATGCCGCTACAGTTAATCCTTACTTCGAGGATTACGACGGTGGTAACGGTGCCTTATCTACCTTTGCTTCGGAAAGTCCTATCTATCGTATCGGTGGTGGTGCTGGTGCAGCGTTAAACTTCAAGTTTGGTAGAGGTGGTGGTCCTCTTCGTGGGAGTTCTTTGACTTTAGGATACTTAGCGTCCGAACCGAGTAATCCTGGACTTGGTTCTGGTGTATTCAACGGTAATTACGCTGCCTTGGGACAATTGAATTTTAATCTTAATAGTCGCATTGCATTAGCAGCAACTTACGTTCACGGTTATCACGGTTCAGGTAGTGCTTTGTTTGATGCTGGTGGATTTGCAGGTGCAAATACTGCTGTAGTCGGTACCACCCAAGCGAACAGATTAGATAACCCATCTTCCAGTAATTCCTACGGTTTAGCAGCAGCAGTTAGACCTAGCAATGCCTTCTCAATCAGTGGTTTTGTTTCTTACCACGATATCACTGGCTTCGGTGCTAACGATGACTTTGAAGCTTGGAGTTGGGGTGCTGGCATAGCTTTACCTGACTTTGGTGGAAAAGGTAATGTTTTGGGTTTCTTCGGAGGTGCTCAACCCTATTCCCTCAATAGAAACTTAGTGGCTGGTGCTCAAGATAGTGATATTCCTTATCATATCGAAGGATTTTATAAGTATCGTGTAAACGATAATATTTCTATTACACCCGGCGTTATCTACCAGACTTCCTCGGGACAGAATGACGATAACGATGATGTATTTATCGGTACTCTCAGAACAACTTTTACATTCTAGATTGCTAGCGAAAACTTAAGAGTTTAAAATAAATTGCTCCCCACTTTCAAAGTGGGGAGCAATTTATTAGCCAGGGAAAAGCTGCAAACCCCAGTGGGGAACCGGAGTATACTAGAGAAGGTTGGGAGTTATGAGTTTCGAGTATGAGTTGACAATTCAAACTCCTAATTCCCCACTCTCAAATCTTAACTTTCATAAAAGCTGCCAGTGGAACTATCGTGTAAATCAGAATATGCAATTTTGGCATTATTAGAATTAGCAACTCATTATCAAAAAGAGGAACCACTGCAAATTCGGCAAATTGCAGCGCAACAAAATATACCCGATCGCTATTTAGAACAGTTGCTCGCAACCTTGAGGCGTGGTGGACTTGTTAAAAGTCAACGCGGTTCAAAAGGTGGTTATTTTTTAACGCGAGAACCTTGGAAAATTACCTTATTTGATGTTTTTGTATGTCTGGAAGGACTAGATAAATTAAAAAACTGTGAAGAAGACAGTAAATCGAAAACAGACGATAGTGCTATTGTAGAAGAAATTTGGCAAGAAGCACGTCAAGCCGCTAATTCGGTTTTAAAAAAATATACGCTTTTAGACTTATGTGAAAAGCGAGATTCCCAAAATGATTTGGATATCATGTATTATATTTGATTGTAAATGAGATCGAAGGGTATTGGACAGAAAGAGCCACCGCATTAGTAGCTCTTGAGAAGTTTTGGGATTTAAACCTATAAGTGTATTTAATCAAAGTTTCAAAGCATATATAAAAATACTTTCTTCGCAAATAACAATTCAAATCAAAAATTATCGCTGCGTTTGAGATGAGTAAAATTGAGTCCGTGGATTTCGTCTAGATTTTGAGAAGTGGCAAAATATATTAAGTTAATTATTTAGCACTTGGTTATAGTTCTTTAAATATGTAGGCTAAGCCGGTATGTATTGATATATGTAAGCTTTAGGAGGGAAGTTACATAGTTGTTATACATTTGATTTTCACGGGGCTCAAAAATATAACTCTTGTGAGACAGGCTGCTTGTCTATTTTAATGGCAGTAAGTTAAAAGTAGATTAGCTTGTCGATCGCTAATTATCAATTAAAAGTTTGAAATAAAGTGTAATAAGATGCATATTCTCAGTAATATTACAGAAGCAGTTGGTCGGACTCCTTTAGTACAGTTAAATCGCATTCCGCAAGCAGAGGGTTGTGTCGCGAACATTGTAATGAAGTTGGAAAGTATGAATCCATCTGCATCCGTAAAAGATAGAATTGGCACTAATATGATTAATGCCGCAGAAGAAGAAGGTTTGATAACTCCAGGGAAAACGCTGTTGGTGGAACCTACTTCTGGAAATACAGGTATAGCTCTAGCGATGGTGGCGGCAGCCAAAGGTTATCAATTGGTGTTGACAATGCCGGATACTATGAGCGCCGAACGACGAGCAATGTTACGAGCTTATGGGGCCCAACTACAATTAACCCCAGGAATTGAAGGGATGAGTGGAGCAATTAGGCAAGCGCAAAAAATTGTGGATACGACTCCTCATGCGTATATGCTACAACAGTTTCGTAACCCTGCTAATGCGAAAATACACAGAGATGTAACTGCCGAAGAAATATGGCAGGATACAGATGGAAAAGTGGATATGATTGTTGCAGGAATCGGAACTGGGGGAACAATCACGGGTATCGCAGAAGTCATAAAAACACGTAAGCCTAATTTTAAGGCGATCGCCGTTGAACCGGCTTCAAGTTCGGTTTTATCTGGAGGAAGGCCTGGCCCTCATAAAATCCAGGGAATTGGGGCGGGATTTATTCCTCAGATATTGAAGGTGGAATTGATTGATGAAGTAATTACTGTTACAGATAATGAGGCAATTGCTTACGGTAGGCGGTTGGCCTTAGAAGAGGGGTTATTATCGGGAATTTCAACAGGGGCGGCTTTGTGTGCTGCAATTAATGTTGCTAAGCGTAAAGAAAACGAAGGACGCTTAATTGTATTGATTCAGCCTAGTTTTGGGGAAAGATACTTAAGTACACCGCTGTTCCAAAATTTGGATGTTAAGTCAGTTAGTAGGATCAACTAACGATAAATTTAAGTAATGTCACAGTCTAATCACTACGAAACTCTTAATATCGATCGTAATGCAAGCCAAGCGGAAATAAAGCAAGCTTATCGCCGTTTAGTCAAGTTGTTTCATCCTGATGTAAATCAAAAAACAACGGATAGCGAGAAAATTATAAGCATAAATGCTGCTTATGAAGTGTTGAGCGATGCACAAAAGCGTCAATCTTATGACAGACAACTGCATTACACTTTCGAGAAATCAAGTACCAAGAGACAGCAACGGACTCAAACAGCGCAACAGCAATATAAGAAGAGACGTAAGACGGGACGAAATGACGATCAACAAGTTGAAGAATGGTTGCGCTTGGTTTATCAGCCGGTTAATCACTTTGTATACAATATTCTCAATTCTTGGGAGGAACAAATAGAGAAATTAGCATCAGATCCTTTTGATGATGAGTTGTTAGAAGAATTTCAGAACTATTTGCAAGATTGTAAAGAAGACCTTAAACTCGCACAAACTACTTTTAGCTCTTTACCGAATCCCCCAAGTCTAGCACGAGCTGCGGCTCATTTTTACTATACATTGAATCAAATTAGTGATGGTTTGGGAGAATTAGAATATTTTCCTCTCAACTATGATGAAAGCTATTTACATGCAGGACAAGAAATGTTTCTGATTGCTACTCAGCTGTATTACGAAGCACAAGATTCTATGGGTGCTTACAAATAAGGTTGGAAATATGAAACACTTGTAATGCAATTGTTTTACTTGCTCGTGGATGATATCTAGGGATAGTGTCTGCTTATTCTATAAAAGTATTTAGACTAATAGGATTATGTTTCTGTTAAAGCTCTAAGTAAGTCGGCACAAATAAATCTAGCTATATAACAGAATATAAAATCCATAAAACTTTTATGATTGCTAAGTTACTTCGTTCTGCTCGCTGCGGACATACCTTTATTTTTTTACCTCGGGTTACTTAATTAAATTTTTATAATTATTTTTCACTAAATGTTAAAATAATCTTCTTTTATAGTCAAGATAGGATTATCGATTGATTTAATCGAAAACTGTTTGACGGGAACCCTTGACTTCCAAAAATTATTCCTCGAAATTATATTTGAGGCGTGCATTATTTATAGTACATAGCCAGATTCTATATTATTTACGGTTGATAAATTTGAGATTCATCTGAGATTTTTGAAATTGGTGAGATTCAAGCCGAATCACAAAACTTTTTGGGAATTATAAAGTATTACAAAAAAAATTGATGCAATCGATTTAGATTTTATATTAGAAGACTTACCAAAAATGATTGCTAGCATGAACCTAGGTATTGAGCGCATCACCGATATTATGCATTCGCTACGTAATTTTTCACGCAAGGATGCTACTCGAAAAAAAACTGCTGATATTCATCAAGGTATTGACACAACTTTGATGATTTTGTCTCATCGCTTGAAAGCTAACGAAGTTTTTCCAAAAATTGAAGTTGTAAAAGAATATGGCGATTTACCTGAAGTAGAATCTTATCCTGGACAACTTAATCAGGTATTTATGAATTTACTCTCGAATGCCATTGATGCAATTGAAGAGGGAGTAGAAGCAACTAAATCCGCAATTTATTAAATACGTATTAATACTAAATTATTTCATGGTATAAAAGTAATAATTAGTATTAGTGATAATGGAAATGGAATATCTTCAGAAGTTCAAAAAAACTTGTTTGATGCTTTCTTTACCACTAAACCAGAAGGTAAAGGTACTGGCTTGGGATTTTCGATTAGTTATCAGATCATTACAGAAATTCATGGTGGCACTTTAGAATGTTTTTCCTCGGAAGCCGAAGGTACAGAGTTTGTGATTCATATTCCTATAACTTAAAAGAGGTAGCGTCACTTTGAGACTTAGTATAATTTGTCTAAGCTGAGAAGGTATAAAATTAAGGACTACAAATTTCGTCAAAAAAAGAGCGGTTGAGGGTAACCAATTAACTCCTGTTGTATCTGCCATATATACTGTAAATGAAGTCTCATAAATCAGAATATGTGACCCTCAGAGCAGGTAAGACGAACTAAGTCAAGACTTACACAATTTTCACAATACCTTGGTTGATGTGTGACACGAAAAGCGGTATTTTTGCTTTACAATCAATCAAAGTGTCACAGCAACGGAATAATCCGGGAAAAAATCTACACCGCATTTTGTCTCCCCTAGGAGCAATATATACCAGTTGCATAAGTCCTATAAGTATTACAATGAGTTTATAGTAAAAGAAGTAAAACTTTCTTCATTAACTTAATTACATAAGGAAGTATTTTGTTTTATATTAATCCTTAAGAATTTCTTATACATAAGAAAATAATTCCTAAGTCTAATATGTAAAATTATAGAAAATATTTCGCTATACTGAATTTAATTATCTTGTGAATCCAATTTATTTACTTGAAACAGGGATGTTTAAGCTGTTTTTAATTACAATATGGTTTTTATTTTTTCTACGTATTTTATTTTCTAAATATATGCCTTTATAAGTTCGCAATTAGTCAATAAAAGAATTATAATGTTACTAAATAGTTGCTGGCACATTTAGTCCCAATTGGGACAATAATTATCATTTTATGAAAATAACATAGAATTCTTGTGTCGTGCTTAGGTCGCCTAAATCCTGATTATATCCTCATAATTCTAGTAGGTCCAAGGAAACTTGCATTAATTATCTTCCAGTTTTTTTCTTTTTAAGACCTATAGTATCCTCAATTTTCTACATGATGAATGATGGAGATTTATTTAAAAATCCGTAGCTTTGCTATGGAAATACTAACCCATCATCAAAATTACTTATCTTTACTATCAATAT
Organism: Rivularia sp. (in: cyanobacteria); assembly: GCA_050042755.1. Classification (GTDB taxonomy): domain Bacteria; phylum Cyanobacteriota; class Cyanobacteriia; order Cyanobacteriales; family Nostocaceae; genus Rivularia. Next base: position 2,280 of record JBHJJJ010000040.1, on the reverse strand, counting down.
TCATCTACCCAATATAAGGGATTCAAATTATGTCCTTACAAATAGATTCTCAACAATCTTTGGTTAGCGTAATTGTGCCAGTTTACAATCGCTCAATTTATTTAAAGCAAGCGATTCAAAGCGCTCTCAATCAGACTTATCAAAATATTGAGATTATTGTAACCGATGATTGTAGCCCAGAAAGTCCCCAAGAGATAGTAGAATCTTTTAATGACTCGCGAATTCGATTTCGTCGGAATGAAAAGAATTTGGGAGTAGCTAGCAATATTATTAGTGCTGTAAAAGAAGCACGAGGAAAATATGTTGCTAGTCTTAACGATGATGATATGTGGAATGAGAACTTTTTAGAAAAGCTTGTTCCGCAACTGGATAAGAATCAAGATTTAGCGTTAGCTTTTTGCGACCATTACATCATAGACGATCGCAGCAATATTGATAATGCAGCCACGGAAGAATGCACTCATATGTGGAAGCGCGACGAGTTAAAAGAAGGAACATATCAACCTTTTTATGAAATTGCATTAGTTAATCAAGCTGTGCCTAGTTCCGTTGCAGCGGTGATTCGGAAAGATGCGATCGATTGGGACAAATTTCCTCCCCAGGCGGGGCCTTTTTGGGATTTATATTTAACTTACATGGCTTGTCGTTCGGGTGCTGGAGCGTATTATTCTCCAGAAAGGTTGAGTAAATATCGCAATCATGCGCTATCTGAAACCATGAATATTGGCAGTAAAAATATTAAGGCTAAAATTAGAGGTGCCAAGGCTACAATGTTCTGTTTTCGTCAATTTATGGAAGATGAAGCGTTACAAGAATTTAAAAGTTATTTTCGCAATCAGTGGCTACACGCACAAACTACTTTAGCCATCGGTTTATTACGGGATGAAAATAGAAAAGAATCAAGACCTTTACTTATCAATGCTTTGATTCAACAAAAGTTTAATACAAGAACTATAGCAGCATTGGGACTCAGTTTTATTCCCAAGCCGTTGACACGTAAATTGTTTGCGGCATAAATATGGCGGGAGATGGGGCATTGGATAAGGAACTCGCGGAGTGAGGAGTTAGGAGTGAGTAGTTAAAAATTATCTCTCCGTCTCTCCCTCTCTCCGTCTCTCCCTCTCCCTTTTCTCTCACTTTGCCACTTGAGCTACCACTGTACGATGACGGGGGCTACTGGGAGTAATTGTGGGAGTTTGGAAACCGGCATCAATTAAAGCTTGTTTGATGTCTAAACTGAAATATTCATCTAAATAAGGTTCGGTACTTTTGAATAAAGTCAAAACGTAGCGCGGCATTTTCTGATAAGCTTCTGAGTGTGGATTGGAACATTTAATTCCTAAGTAACCGTTGGGACGCAATAAACGCCGTGCTTCTGCAAAAATTTGTCGAGTTGCTGATTGGGGTAATTCGTGACAGGTTAGATAAATTGAAACCAAGTCAAATGAAGCATCCGCTAAACCTGTAGATTCTGCTGGAGCGTGAACCCAATTGATATTAGCTTGACGGGCACCCGACGGGTTCCCATGACGCTGTTGCGAACGATAGTTAGCCACCGCGAGAAAGTAAGGAGATAAATCTAAACCCGTTACTTTGGCTTTGGGGTAAATTTCTTGTAAAGCAAAGGTACTTAAACCAGCAGCACAACCCATATCTAAGATATCTTGGGGTTGGGTAATTTGCGGTTTGAGTATATTGTGATAGGAATCTCGTAATTTTGAATCTCCTTCTAGTTCACCAGCTTTGTTAAAAAGTTTAGAGTGAACCGTCATAGCTGCGACTTCTAATTCCAAAGCCGGTTTCCAGCCCATGTTACCTTCCTCATAGCCGTGAAATGAAGTTAGATAATAATCGGGATAAGAAAGATTGGGATTTTCCACTTTCTTGATTTCACTTTCCCAATCAACAGCTTCCATTTCTTCAATTTGTTTTCTCCAGGGTATACCAAGTTTTTCCCCGCGTTTAACCATCATTTGACGGGCTTGATGTCTTGCTATAGCGTATATTGGCTTGATTCCCAGCAATCCATTTATCAAGCGTATAGATAGTGGTACAGTATTTTTTGCAGCGATAACCATCAGTAATATTGGCGAATTTACTTGTTGATTTTGGAATTAGGAAAAAGTTTGTCTCTAAAAATAATAAGCCGCATCAGGGAATTGTGTTTTAACTTGAAACGAATATTTAACAAGTAATGAGCGCCCTAGGAGGGGAAGTCAAAAGTCAAAAGTATTAAGGGGAGGTGGGGAGATGGGGAGGTGGGGAGATGGGGAGATGGGG
>JBHJJJ010000039.1:0-11846 GCA_050042755.1 Rivularia sp. (in: cyanobacteria) | reverse complement strand
AGGCATTTCTACCCCCTCTACCCCAGGGCAAACGCCGAACTTTCATTAATTCGGCTATATTGTCAATAAAGTCTGAAATACTCCCATTATTCATTACTTCTTACTTCTTACTCATTACTTCTTACTCATTACTTCTTACTCCTTACTCAGCCTATACTCTAAATTTAGATGCGTTAGCCCTGCCCTCTACCCCCTCTTTCCCCTCTAACAAATGAAATTTAAATTAATATCTAGGAGTCAGAGACTTCGGAATAAAAGAAGGTGACAATTTATAACGCCCGATTGTAAAATTCTGGCTTGGAAGAGAAAAATGTAAATGTGGCCCCGTAGACTTGGCACAACTATTCCAAGGTTTATCGCCAGCTATAACGCCTATTTTCTGCCCCTGTTTATATTTCTTGTTTCTCGACACAGTTGATGACTTGACATGAATTAAGCTGTACCTCTTACCATTCCAAGATTGTAAGCGAATGGAGAGATGGTTATTTCCTGCATTACAGAATTGTAAAACTTTACTGTCGATAGGAGCTAACACCGGAGTTCCTGCTGGCAATCCAATATCAAAGCTTTTAAGTTTACTCCAGCCATCAGAATGCCACCTCTGAGTCAATATTCCTTTAACCCCTGCACGCCAAGGTAGCCTCCAGGAACTAGATTGCCTACGAGAAGCAATATTAATTCCAATAGTTTTCCATGGCTGATAGCGATTCACAAAACAATCCCAACTTTTCGTACCATCGACACAAAGATTAGTATCAACAGGTTTTATCTCAACATCGCTATTTCCAACATCCGACATTAATAAATTCCCATCTGAATTGTTAGGATTGCAGGGTAAAATATTCGACTCCACAGCATTAACTAAACTATAGTCATTTAAGCAATTCCCAGTAGAGCTATTTCTTAAGAGACTTCCACTACCATTGTCGTTAACATATTCCAATTGTTCATCTGGGTTATTTTTATTACTTGAATCAATAGACATCCAAGATCGATTTTCAATAACTTCAATTTTTTCCTTTGTATTTAGTGAGGCTTTTCCATGTACTGTAAATATTTCACCTAAAGCTTTGTATGAAAAGATGCTCAGAGATAATGCGATCGCAAATAAAATAAGAGGTTTGAATTTTGACAACATCGCAGAAATTCCGCCTTATAAATATCACTTTTGAAAATTAGGTTTTTAAACCCCAAGCGCTCTCAGGCTAAAGCCTGGAGCTACTACGAAGCCCTTAAAGGGCTAAAAACCCAGTTTTTTTTTAGTCACGGCAGGTGTACTTTGTCGGTATAGTTTCACCGTTATAGTGTGAGTATTACTTTGAAAACACACCCTAGTACTTAGTGAGTAGTAAATGGTGAATAGTTGGGTATATAATTACCCAAACTTTGTTACCTTGGTACCTTGATGAAATAGTTGGGTCGGTATCTTACTTAGATTAATCAAAAATTATCAATAAAAGCAACCCGACATTTCTTGTGTAAATTTATCAAATGTCGGGTTTTCTTCTTAATGAATCAATGGTATTTTTAGGGACAAAGTTTTGTATCTGCCGTATTTTTTCAGAATATGAAATATGATTCTTTTTTTCAGGGACTTGATATTAGCTATCTTCTTGATGATCACCTATTAAATTTTTTTTCTTCTAAAGAAATTTTAACGGGAACCCTTGACGATCTGATCAATTTACACCTAATTAATTTAGCCAAAAATAATTCAGGGCTTGATATTAACCGCTTACTTGATGTACTTGAAAAGATAAAAAGAGACTGTGAATTTAAACCTGACTGTAAGCTGACAAGATTTGAGCAACGTTATTTTTGTTTATTGCTTCGTGGATATTCCGGCCGTGAATTTGCTTTTATACATGATGAGAATAGAATACCTACAAAAGAAGAATTGATTGAATATAAAGATAAACTAGAAGCTAGAATAAAAAACTTACGAAAAGAAGCATCAAAAGGATTAAATAAATATTTGAAATCTTTATTGGGTTTAGATGAAAGTGTTTATTTACCACGCACGGTTAAATTGATTCAAATGTTAAAAGAACAAGGATACGGAATAAACAGCGATCGCCGTAACGAAGCCACATCTGCTCTATTTATTAAAAGTGAAATAACAGCAATAGAAATTATAGAAATATTGAAACAAGCAAAGCCAGATTTAAGATTAGAAGTCAGGGAATTTGTCACAAAAAAATAATTTTATTAATAAGCAAAACCATGGTGAATAATTTAGATAATGAAAAATATTTACAGTGAAATATTCTCAATAATAATTTGAGTATTTGCAAGAATTATTTTAATCCGGAGAGTTAAATGAAATACTTGGTGTTGAAGTTGTCGATATATTGAATATGCAAACCCGCCGTGGAATTGATTCGGGGGATAATACCCACCTTGGAATAAATTCTCAGGCTAATACCCACCTTGGAATTGATTCGGGGGATAATACCCACCTTGGAATAAATTCCCAGGCTAATAAACAAAGTCGTCTTAAGACGACTGAAGATGCAGGAGATTTATCATCTAGTCATCTTCAGATGACTTCGGATATGAGCCTCGGAATTGATTCCGAGGTGGATGGTCGAATATTTTGTTTGGTTGATAATGATGATTTGAATTCAGTCCGTTTTCAATGGACTTGGTTTATTAGCCTGGGAATTTATTCCTAGGCGATTGAGGGTTTTTCAGTTGCTTGAAATCGGTTCCAATGCACAGAAGCGACAATTCCCAAACAAGGGAGTAGAATCAAGAAAATTTAAGCATAAGTTTTCATATAATTATTATGGCTTTTTGGCGCACATATTATCACCTTATTTGGGCTACAAAAGAACGTTACCCTTTAATTACACCTGAAAGAGAAACCGATCTTTATAAGTATATTGTTGATAAATCCGATAGTCTTAATTGTATAATTCATGCTATTGGTGGCGTTGAAGACCATATTCATTTAGTCGCTTCTATTCCACCAAGTTTATCTATTGCTGATTTTGTCAAAAATATTAAAGGTAGTAGCGCACATTTCTTAAATAAAAACAGTAGATTATCTGGAAATTCAATTTCTTTTAGTTGGCAGCGTGGATATGGTTTATTATCTTTGGGTAGCAAACAGTTAGAACAAGCAGTTGGTTACGTAAAAAATCAGAAAAACCATCATTCCCAAGGAACGGCGATCGCCTCTCTAGAAAAATATAATGATGCTGACATGTTACATCAATCTCATTAAGCCTCGCAAAATGCCTTGGAATAAATTTCAAGGCTCATATACAAAGTCGTCTTAAGACGACTGGGGATGTTTCCTTTGGTGATGATGATTTGAATTTAGTCCGTTTTCAACGGACTTGGTTTATTAGCCTGGGAATTTATTCCAAGGCGATTGAGAGTTTTTCAAATGATAATTTGAATTTAGTCTGTTAAAAACGGACTTGGTAAAATTACATTTTTCTAACTTTCTTAGAAATAAACAGGAACCTCAATATGCAAGCTTACAAAGCCAAAGGCAAAATTGACACAACGGGTAACTTAGTAGTTGAAGAGCTAATTCAAATACAACCCGGAAATGTGAAAGTAATTATTTTACAGGTAGCTGATGATGTTCAAAATTCTACAGAAATAGCATAGATTATAAATTTAAATTTTGTAAATTCACTTTCTAAATTAGATTGTAATGCTCAATATAAGCTCTTCGCAGCCCTTTCGCTTCTGTTTTATCAGGTATTGTACTTCGGAAACCATAGAGTAAGTTTATCTGAAAACCCAAAGTTTTGATTAATGGTACTTTATCTGTCTTGTTGAATCGTTTAATGCTCTCAAACACCCTACTAAATTCAATATAATCATATTCATCAGGTGTATATGTTACGTCTTTGCTAAAGAATGGAGTTGCTACAACCCAAGGTGGCATTCCTGTTTCTCCACGAGTACTGAGAATTTCTGATTCATCTCTCTTGGGTATACCAACACCATATCGCTCATAAGCAAAAATGTTTTTTAGCAGAATTGCGTTAACTTCTGGTTTTTTTGCAAGAGTTTTAAAATCAGCGTTTATAAATACAATTTCGGAAAAATCTTGTAAAATTTCAGCCCAAGCAGACAGTAAATTGGCATCTAAATCGACAATAATTAACTTCAGCATCATAGGCTATAGTAATCAAACATCTTCTTCAGTTGAGATTTTACAATATTCTAAATTTCACGCTCATTATCATGTTGGGTTACGACACGATGAATATAATTTATCGTTATAAATCCAATTTTATTTTCCTGTCTAACCCAACCTACAAATGATTAACTGCTCACCACTCACTGCCAAACTAGCTGCCTTGATTTCCCATCATCCATAAATTCCTGTTCTCCCTTACCTATAACTTCTATAATTACTTTACGCTCAACAGGAGTCCAATTTCCTTTCCTTTCTCCAATATCAACAATTACTTTACTTTCTTCTAAATCAACTTGATATTGTGTAGTGCAACTCGCACCGTCACGATATGCAAATGTATCTCCGTCATCTTCATACAGCGTAAATTTCCCCTTACCTGGCGCAACTAACAACCGCATTTCATTTATGGGTAATTCTTCGGCATATTGCATTACTGAAATTAAAGGAATAATTGCACCACCACGAATAAATAAAGGCATGGTTTCTAAAGGTGCATCAACAAGGATATATTGCGAGCCTTGATAAGACTTCCTACTCCACCAGTCATACCAAATACCTTCGGGTAAATAAACCATGCGATTTTCTACCCCCGGACGGTAGACAGGTGCTGCCATTAAATCCGAACCTATTAATACTTGATCGTATAACTCATAGGTTTTGACATCATTCGGATAATGGTAAACTAAAGGTCGTAAAATCGGATCGCCTTTATCTGCTGCTTGCCAAAATAAACTGTAGAAATAAGGCTACAATTTATAGCGCAACTCGATATATTTGCGACAGATATCTTCTACATCTTGACCAAATTCCCAAGGTTCGTGACGCTTGGTTCCAATCATAGAATGACCGCGCATCAATGGATATAGCATTCCTACCTGCATCCAGCGAGCGAATAATTCTGGCGTTGCATCTCCCGCGAATCCACTGATATCTGCACCCACAAAAGCAACACCTGATAACCCCAAATTACATAGCATCGGCAAAGACATTTCCAGATATTCCCACTTAGAGTGATTATCACCAGTCCAAACCGCCGAATAACGCTGTATTCCCGCAAAACCAGAACGAGTTAACACAAAAGAACGATGTTGCGATCGCAATTTTTCCAACCCTTCACAAGCAGCACGCGCCATATTCATGCCGTATAAATTATGGGTTTCTGCCCAAGTTGTTTTATCTTCCCCATCACCAGAAGATGCATCCATGGGAAAGGTAATTTTATCTCCTTCCAAATCTCCAAAAGGACGATCGTTCAAAGCTGGTTCATTCATATCATTCCAAATACCAGCAACACCCATATCGGTAAGTTTATGCTGTAAATTTCCCCACCATTTCCGCACCTGGGCACGCATAAAATCCGGGAAAACCGCTCTATCTGGCCAAACATAACCGTGGAACACTTTACCATCGCGTCTACGGATAAAATAATCTTTTTCTAAACCCTCGTCGCAAACTGGATAATCTGCCTCTGGATCGAATTTTACTCCTGGATCGATAATAGTTACAACTTTGATTCCTTGTTGCCTTAATTCTTCTATCAACTGTTTAGGATTGGGAAATCGTTGTTTATTCCAAGTAAATACCCGGAAACCCTGCATATAATCGATATCTAAGTGGACGACATCACAGGGAATTTTGCGACTGCGAAACTGTTTTACTAATTCTCTGACTTCATTTTCGGAACTATAACTCCAACGGCATTGATGATAACCCAAAGCCCAACGCGGTGGTAAGGGCATTCTTCCGGTAAGTTGAGTGTAAGTATCGAGAATTTTCGCGGGTTCTGGTCCGTAAATAATGTAATAATCGAGTTGGCTGTCTTTGGTTTGCAGTTGTAGTGTATTTAATTCCGTCGCACCAACATCAAACTGACTCCAAAAAGTAGTATTGAAAAACAAACCATAACCGAGATTTGGACGCAAAGACATAAAAAACGGAATCGCTTGATACATCTCATCCGTCAGCATCGTGTAATCCAAACAATCCGTCGTCCAATTTGTTAAAAGCTTACCACGTTGATTTAAAAATCCCGTACGCTCTCCAAAACCGTAAAATCTTTCTTGTGGATCGATTTGCTTCCAATTAGAAATTTCATTGTTACGCCAACCAATCCCCAAATCTGTATCGCCAGCAAAAGAATTACCAGATTTATCAAAACACATCACCCGACAAGGATGACGCTGCACGCAAACCTTTATTTTCTCAGTTTCAATAGTAATTAATTCTTCAGTTTCATGTAAATCGAAATTAACAGCATTCCATTCTTCATCTGGTGAATTTATTGCCCAAGAACGTCTCGGTGTCAACTCCCCTGGGGGAGAAAAACGGACTCTAATTAAATTGGGAGAAAGGATACTAAGAATTAGACGAGAATTATTACCGCAATCAAAATCTATTCCTCCTGCAGTGCGTTGAAAGTTTTGTACAGAAGATATTACATTCCAAGCAGGTTCCGAGATGGGCAGTTGTCCGATGAATTCTGGCATAATCAAGATTTTGTACTACAATATAATACGTTTGGTTTGCGATCGATCTTTTATTCCCTGATTCCCCTAATACTTATGAAATTCCCTCCTTGGTAAGCAACTAGAAAATTATCGCTCCAGCGATTTAGATTACAAACCGTACAGTTTTGCGATCGTAGAAAAGCTGCGGCTTTGCCGTCTACGTGGATTCCCCCACCAATAGCCAGCGCTGTTCTTAATTTTGCGTTGGTTTAAATATTGGAAATGGGAGAATATACGATGTCATTGCATGGTAAAAACAAAACTGCAAAGAAGGTATTTTTATTAACTACAATCTTCCTCATCATCGAATTATTAGACGAGATCGTTGATGGAGTATATACTCCTGCTTTACCCTTAATCCGTAACGAGCTAAATCTCGACTACACCCAAATAGGAATGTTGTTCACTATACCCAATACCATCGGATGTATTATAGAACCGATACTGGGAATTTGGGCAGATATCAGACAACGACGACAGTTAATCTTGAGTGGAGGGGTTGTTTTTGCAGGTGCTTTGTTACTAATTTCCCTCAGCCATAATTTTCCTTTACTCTTGGCAGCCTTAGTTTTATTCAATCCAGCTTCTGGTGCCTTTGTCAATCTTTCCCAAGCTACCCTGATGGACATCGAACCAAAGCGTCACGAGCAAAATATGGCACGTTGGGCTTTAGCTGGTTCAGTAGGTAATACCATAGGTCCCTTGATATTATGGGTTTCTATAGGATTGACTAATAGTTGGAGAAGTGCGTTTTTTATCTTGGCGATACTGACAGTGTTGCTGTTAGTAATATTGTGGACATATCGAAATGTAATTCCCAATAAAGCTTCACAGGTTGATAAACCAATCCAGGGTTTTAGAGAAGGGATAGGTAATGCCTTCAAAGCTTTAAAACAAGCAAAAGTAGTGCGATGGTTAACTTTGTTATTATTTTCCGATTTTTTAATGCTGGATATATTGCATGGTTTTGTAGCACTGTACTTTGTTGATGTTGTTGGTGCAAATAATACCCAGGCAAGTTTGGCGATCGCTATTTGGTTGGGATTGGGCTTAGTAGGTGATTTTTTGCTCGTTCCCTTATTAGAAAGAATGCGGGGAATTTCTTATTTAAAATTAAGCGCCGCGATCGTTTTGTTTCTGTATCCAACTTTTTTGCTCATACCAAGCATCAATATCAAATTATTAATTCTTGGTTTGTTGGGTTTTTTTAATGCTGGTTGGTACTCAATTCTCCAAGGACAATTGTATACAGCGATGCCGGGACAAAGTGGTACAGTTATAACATTGAATAACTTATTTGGTTTATTTGGTGGTTTAATGCCTCTTGGCATGGGTTGGCTTGCTCAACACTATGGATTGCAAAATACCATGTGGTTATTAATTGCAACACCTGTCATCTTGTTAATCGGAATCTTGAAGCTTTAATAGTCACACCCTTGTATATTGAGAGTGTTAATGGTTTATGGTGCGTGACCTCACATCTTGCACCATTGTCGTTAAGCCCAAATATCCACCTTGAAATTAATTTCAAGGCTCATACACAAAGTGCGTTAAAACGCACTAAAATCCTTACCTAGTCGTCAAAAGAGCGACTTTGTTTGTGAGCCTGGGAATTTATTCCAAGGCGGTTGTTGAGAATGCTGCAAGATGTGAGTGACGGTAATTTCAAATCCTGCACGTTATAAGTGGTAAATTATCCTAACCGTCACACACCCTACAATCTTACTAAACTATTGACAATTAGAGTCCGATAGTATCCACAAGAGTAGCACCAGTGAAGTTAGCGCCAGTTGTAGTTGCACCGGTAAAGTCGGCTTTGCTGAGATTGGCATTCACAAACAGAGCGTCGGTAAAGTTACCGCCAACGGCAATACCGTCAACAAAATCGATACTAGACAAGTCAGCACCGAGTGTGTCAGCATCAGCACCATCGATAAATATAGCGTTAGTTAGATCGGCTTTGTTTAAGTTAGCGCCAAACAAATTAGCATCATCCAATTCTGCACCAATGAGAATTGCTTCGGTTAAATCAGCCCCACTTAAATCAGCCCCTGTAAGATCAGCCCCTGTAAAGTCGGCACCTTTGAGGTTGGCTCCACTTAAATTAGCATCTGTTAAATCTACTCCACTAAAATCAACTCCTTCTAGGAATGCACCATCAAGTTCAACTCCTCCGGTTAAGATTGCTCCGCTTAAATTTGCATTATTTAAGTTAGCATTACTTAAATCGGCTCCAGTGAAGTTGGCATTAGTTAAATTAGCATCCTCAAGGAAGATACCTTCAGCAGAAACACCTGTGAAATTAGCATCGTTGAGGACAGTATCAGCTAAACTAACACCAGTTAATATAGTTGGATTACTCGCATTGAAGTTGCTAAAATCAGCACCAGCAAGATTGAGATCCTCGGCACTAAAGTTAGTTAAATCGGCACCCCGGAAACTGACATTAGTTGATGTTTGTCCTTGAGGTGCTGCAACATCAGTCCAATTAACGCCACTCAGGGTTGCCAAATCAAAGATAGCGCCGCTTAGAGTAATATCGGTGAAGCCTGTTCCAGGGTTAAACTTAGCGCCGGTGAAATTGGTATTGTCTATAATATTCACTTCAAATTTAGTCCCTTCGAGGATAGCATTCGTAAAGTTCGCATTTGTTAAATCAGCCGCTTTCAAGTCAGCCTCAGTCAAATCGGCTCCTATTCCGTCACCATCTGCGTCACTAAAATTAGCCCCAGTCAGATTTGGTCGATTCGACTGTTCTCCACTGAGTACTGCTTTGAATAAGTCAGCATCACGCAAGTCAGCGTCGGAGAAGTTTATGCCATTAGTACTAACCTCCCGAAAGTTAGTCCCTATTAAACTTGTACCAACGAATGAAACATTGGTTAAAGTCGCTTTAAAAAAGGTAGAACCATCTAGATTCTGACCATTAAAATTATTTCCGTTTAAATCCTGTTCGCTAAAATCTAAAACTGCCATAGTTATCTACCTGTTCAAAAAAATAAAGACAATTGAATCTCTTCTTCTGCTGCTTTTAAAACAACTCTAAAGTTGTTACCAAACTCACTATCTATCTCCTCTCTCCTAATTAAGAGAGTGACAATAAACAGATGATGAGACAAAAGTCTAGTCTGTCATCAACTAAATTGAGCTCAGTCAGAAATAAGACCCCAATATTACTTGGAAATCTATTACACAGAATAAATTTTACTCTTGCTAGAGAAAAATAATCAAGAGGTATATTATATTTGAATTAATTTTTCTATTTTTCACATGATCTGATTGCCTAGTATAAGCTTCAAACTGAACTTACCTTATTTTTATCTTACGCTTTTATCTTATATTAAAATTCACACATTCAGAATTTTATCGCAATTAGATTGGATTTTCTTCTCTAATTTTACTCTTCAATTCTTCATAACCTTTACCAGAACTCTTGTCTAGCAAAAGCTTTAATCTTAACTTACCAAGCCAAGGGTTTCACTCTTGAACTTATATTACCACTTACACTTTAAGAATTTAATGAGAATTTTCTCATTAAATTTCATTATATAAAATTCAAACATATTTACAGTTTGTCAATACATCTTTAAGTAGAAAATCATATTCTATAATTAAAAATTATTATTCAAAATCATTATTATAACATCAGTTTTTAGTGGTTATTCTTAATACCAGGTAAGTGGTATATTTTGATTCCACTCATGACGTATTTTTCAAATTGAAAGCTTTTTTTAGAGGCGCGATCTCTCACCTCTCTACATAAAAATATACTTTCGCAAGATCGCACCCTACAACTGGCATTGTGGGAAAGTTAAATGGTAAATGATGTATTCTAACTTTGTGTATAAACTTTTAAACCCCTATCGAGTATTTCTTGAGTGAAATCTCCATCCTTATTGACTAAAACAACTGCTGTAATATTTTCATCCGGGTAATGTAACATTAGCGAGACAAAACCATAGGAATTACCATCGTGCCCTATTGCTTCTCCCACATCTGTCTGATAAAGTCCTATTCCCAAACCATATTCGTCACCTTCTCCCGTAGGAATAAACGTTAACATTTCATTGAGTATTTGAGGAGAGAGTAAGGTTTTTTGTACAACTAATGCATTTATGAATTTAGCAGTATCTATTGCATTAGAAATTAATCCACCATCTCCAAGTCCATTTCCTTCATTTAATCCTTTGTGACTATCAAGAATTCCATCTTTATTTCTATCACTATAACCAGTCACAATTGATGTAGAATTTCTTTCCCTTAACTCGGTAAAAGTATTTTTTAAACCTATTGGATTTAGAATTTGCTTGCGTATAACTTCAGCAAGAGATTTCCCCGTTGTTTCCTCCACAATCAATTCCAGGAGTATATAGTTACTATTGCTATAGTCGTGTTTTTTTCCTGGTTTGGCTTGTGGTTCTCCGTAAATTAACTTGATTACCTCTCTTGCTGTCCAAAAACGAGAACGACTTCTACCTTCTGTCAGTTCTCCAAAACTATCATCTAAATAATCAACAATACCGCTGGTATGGTTTAGAAGTTGACGAACGGTAATTTCATCACTATAACGAATGTTACTACTAATATTTTTTGGTAAATAGTTGTTTATAGATTTATCTAAATTTAACTGACCTTGTTCTACTAATTGTAGTACTGCAACTCCTACAAAGGTTTTACTAACACTTGCTAAAGCTAATTTATCGTTAGGTTTCATCAGTGTTTTAGATTCTAAATCGCTATAACCAGATGCACCAATCCAAGTTCCTTTAGGTCCCGAAATATACATCACTATTCCCGGAACTTCCATGTCTTCGACTGCTGTATCTAAAACTGTTTGCAGTCGAGAGTTTTTGAGTTGTTTGGAGTTTGCTTCTATATTTTCAGCAACATTTTGATTTAATTCTATCTCCGCTATACTTGTACTAGAGACACATCCTACGCAAAGAGCAGAAAATATCACAGCGATTGTTATTAGAGTTTTATTTTGAAAGATTATTTCTAGTTTCATCCTGTTAAGAAGCAATTTTAAGTAAGTCAGTACCAATAAACCGCGAGCTATATTACAAAATATAAACTGGCTCTCTTGCCTTGTTACTATTCCCTATTCCCCATTCCCCATTCCCTATTCCCCATTCCCCATTCCCTATTCCCCATTCCCTATTCCCCATTCCCCA
>JBHJJJ010000038.1:0-3530 GCA_050042755.1 Rivularia sp. (in: cyanobacteria) | reverse complement strand
AATAAAAAGTTAAGCATCAAATCAGTATGTAGCAATTTATAGCCTTAAATCAGTATGAGGGTAACAATTAAAATGTTATTTTTTAGTAAGGAAAGGTATAAAAATATCGTGATATACTTTCTTGGTGAATTTTATTCTTATACTTTATTGGTCGTATATGTGTAACTGGTGCATTGCTCAAAATACTTTTTTCTCAAAGTTGTACAACTAATACTTACCATTCATGGCGGGTATTAATTGGAAAAAACACTGAAACAGTAATCACAATTAATTACTTAAGTCGATAGTTGACCATGAGACAAGTAAATTTAGCGATAATTTTTATCTTTTGTTTAGCTTTCGCGATATTTGGCATAGAAAATACGGAATTAGGAACTATTCATCTAACTCCAGGAGTGGAAATACAAGCACCAATTTCAGTTGAGTTGCTTATAGCCTTAGGCTTAGGTGGACTAATGGCTTGGTTGTTTAGCTTGTGGGTTCATTTACAAGGATTATTAGGCTCAAGACAAAAAGTTGGTCAAAAAGACGATCGCATTGAGGAATTAGAATGCAAAATTGAAGAGTACCAAGCCCAAATTCAATCTTTACAACTTTCTCTACCACCGGCTCGCGATTCAGTAGCACAAGAAGCACAAATTAACGCTTAATAGAAAAAATGGGTCCCGTCGGAAAAAAGTGATGAGTTATGAGTTATAAATACCTTTGATAAAGGGATCTCGTACATTATTTTCACCATTGTCCTATGGCCGACAGAACCCATACGCCAATTCTGCCCTTTCGCCAAATTTCTAGTACTTGTCGATGGATGCCCCTCAGCTTTTAGAAACAATTACCCAACTAATTCATCAAGCCGAACAAGGAGAAATTGATCCTTGGGATGTACAGGTAGTTGAAGTGATAGATCGCTATATAGAACTCATGGCACCCGAGAAAAGGAAGAAGGGGTATGAAACGGATTTATCTCAATCTGGGCAAGCATTTCTATCAGCATCCATGTTGGTGCTATTTAAGGCCAATACTTTGATGGAAATGCAATTAGCGGCATCTGTTGTAGATGCCTCTGAGCCGGATGAGTTTCTACTTGATGGTGAAGATGGTTTGCTCTCCCGTGTAGCTAGACTACCTTTAGAGAAACAGTTGCGGCGGCGACTTTCCGCAATGCCTCCGCCTGCGCGTCGCGTAACTTTACAAGAGTTAATCGATCAATTGCAGGTAATGGCGAACCAACTGCAACTGGTAGAAAAAACCAGCAAGCCAAAGGCTACAAAACGTCAACCTGGTGTTAGATCTCTAAAAGCAGCACTAGAATTAGCACACCAAGAAAATCTCACAGAAGTTGCTGGGGAATTAGAACAAGTTTTGCACGCTAAAGCTGCGGAACTACATCTTGGAGAAAGCTGGATGAATTTGGAACAGTTAGTAGAATGGTGGTCTCAAACTAAGTCAGTATCGGATATGGGGAAAGACCATTCTCACGGTGAAAATGCTCACAAAGTAAGTGTATTCTGGGCATTACTGCTGCTTTCGGCTCAATCAAAAGTAGAGTTGTATCAAGAGGAGTTTTATGAAGAAATAAAAATCCGCTTGCTTGCAGAATCCACTAATAACCCCATGTCTCAGGCAGCAAGTTAACTCTACCGGCAGTGGCAATCGGCTGAGGCAGACTGTTTTCTTATAAAAATTATGTTTTCTGCAATGTGGGGAACTCAAATACTTTTTCTTAATTTCCGCCTCCATTGAAATCTAGAGCAAACTTTGGGTTAGATACTCAAATGTGAGTAAATTGATATATTGGCAATTTCATATCATTTAATCTGCCAATAAAAAGTTATATAAATGCTTTGTTAATGCATTATCCGTGCTTTTGGGGATGACTTCATACAAATTAAAACAGATCATGAAGTATTGCTCAATCAAAGTAAACTAGCTTGTGCTTGAGGAATAAGTATTTGTCAACCGCTGGTTCACCGTTTTCTGTTCCAGAACCGAACAGTGGAAGAGACTTATATACTTAGTCGGGTGCTGTAGCGGATATTTACCGACCCTAAACATTGTAGAGGCTAACTTTACGAAAATTTTGCCCCATGTGGCATGCAAAAGAACGATCGAGATTGAAATCCCTTTTATGTTTTTCCTCCGCGCTATAAATAGACGCGGTTTACAAATTCCCGGAGGTTTTTAGATGAAGGCAATGATTTTGGCTGCGGGTAAAGGTACTCGCGTTCGTCCGATTACCTATACTACTCCTAAACCGATGATTCCCATCCTGCAAAAGCCAGTGATGGAATTTTTACTTGAACTTTTACGTCAGCATGGCTTTGACCAAATTATGGTCAACGTTAGTCATTTGGCTGAGGAAATCGAAAGCTATTTTCGAGATGGTCAGCGGTTTGGTGTGGAAATTGGCTATTCTTTTGAAGGTAGTATTGACGATAATGGTAAGTTAGTTGGGAAAGCCGTCGGTTCTGCTGGCGGAATGAGAAAAATTCAGGATTTTAAAACTTTTTTCGATGATACTTTTATTGTATTATGCGGTGATGCTTTAATCGACCTGGATTTAACTGCAGCGGTAAAATGGCATCGAGAAAAGGGTTCTATTGCCACCATCATTACTAAAACAGTACCTCGGGAAGAAGTTTCTAGTTACGGTATTGTTGTCACTGATGATGAAGGACGTATTAAAGAATTCCAAGAAAAACCTTCTGTCGAGGAAGCTAAGAGTACCGACATCAGTACGGGTATTTACATATTTGAACCAGAGATATTTGAACATATTCCTTCTGGAGTCGAGTATGACATTGGTGGCGATTTATTCCCCAAACTTGTAGAAATGGGTGCGCCATTCTACGCTAAAGCAATGGACTTTGAATGGGTAGATATTGGTAAAGTACCCGATTATTGGCGAGCAATTCGCGGTGTACTTTCAGGGGAAATTAAAAACGTACAAATCCCTGGAAATCAAGTCAAAGAAGGAATTTACACTGGTTTAAATGTTGCGGTAAATTGGGACAAAGTAGATATTACCGGCCCAGTTTACATTGGTGCAATGACCAAAATTGAAGATGGAGCTAAAATAGTTGGCCCAGTTTATATTGGCCCTTCTTGTTGCGTGTGTAGCGGTGCGACCGTAGAAAACAGCGTCATTTTTGAATATTCTCGACTTGGCCCAGGAGTCAGATTAGTTGATAAGCTAGTCTTTGGTCGTTATTGCGTAGATAAGACTGGAGCATCAATTGACGTTCAAGCTGCTGCTATGGACTGGTTGATTACCGATGCTCGTCAAACACCACCTTCCAATAACCACGCCGAGCGTCAAGCTATTGCTGAGTTATTAGAGACTAATCCCAGTTGAACGGAAATTATAATTATAAAATCAAATAAAACCCGGTTTCTTGTTTTTTTCGAGAAGCCGGGTTTTTGATGTTTTGGTAATTGGTTATTGGTATTGGGTAATTGGTAATGGGTAATTGGGCATTGGTAATGGGTAATTGGGCATTGGTAATGGGTAATTGGGCATGGGGCCTGCC
>JBHJJJ010000037.1:0-65654 GCA_050042755.1 Rivularia sp. (in: cyanobacteria) | reverse complement strand
ATTGATGGTATAGATTGAAGTTTTCATTATATCCTTATGCACTCCCAGATGATAACCGATAACTAATAGAGCACTATCGATGTTATCTGTGCAACGTTTTTCAAATTCAACAACACACAACACAACTACACGAGGAAAATCAAATGTTTAAGAAGTCTTTAGCTTTCGGTTTATTAGCTGCTGGTTTGATGGTTGCACCAGGTGCGGCTTTGGCAGATACTCAATCTCAGAATAGCACCCAAAATACTGTCCAAGAAGGTACCGCAATCAACGGTAGTGTAAACGCTCAGAGTTCTGAATCCCTCAACATCCAAGAGCAAATTCAAAAGCGTCGCGAGAAAGTTGGTGGTCGTCGTCGCAGTTACGGCCGTTACGGCCGCCGTTACTCTCGTCCAGGCTACTGTGCTCGTGGCTATAACGGACAATCCCAGAATTCTTCTCAGGGAACAGTTCAAACCGGTGCAGCTATAGATGGTTCTGACATCGCTCAATCCAACAGCAATGTTAACGATCAAAAGCATACTTCTGCTACTAGCCGTGTTTGCCGTTAATTTTTCTGATTGATTACAAACAAAAACGGCGTTGCCAACACAACTAAATACATCTATTACTGTGCAACGCCTTTCAAACTCAACCACACAACACACAAAACAACGAGGAAAATCAAATGTTTAAGAAGTCTCTAGCTTTCGGTTTATTAGCTGCTGGTTTGATGGTTGAACCTGGTGCGGCTTTAGCTGATTCTCAATCTCAAGATAGCGGCCAAAGCTCATTCAAACAAAGTAACGCGATCGACGGTAGAGAAGACGCAAATAGTTCTGAATCTCTCAACGTGCGAGAGCAAATTCAAAAGCGTCGCGAGAAAGTTGGTGGTCATCGTGGTGGTGGTTACCGTCGTGGTTACGGCCGTCGTTACTCTCGTACAGCTAAATGTGCTCGTGGCTATAACGGACAATCCCAGAACTCTTCTCAGGGAACAGTTCAAAGCGGTGCAGCTATAGCTTATTCTGACAACGCTCAATCCAACAGCAGTGTTAACGACCAAAAGCAAACTTCTGCAACTAGCCGTGTTTGCCGTTAATTTTTTCGAGGCGATACCGATCGATGGCAATCGGTAACGCCAGTTTTAAATAGTATATAACTTTGAGGGCTAAAAAATGTTGAACAAATATTTGGCTTTCTGCTTATTAGCTGCTGGTTTGATGATTGTTCCGGGTACGGCATTTGGTAATTCTCTAAGACAAGAGAATGTACAAATCACGACTCAAAAAGGTGGAGCGATCTCTGGTAGTGTCAACGCTCAAAGTTCAGATGCTTTAAATATCCAAGAACAAGTTAAATTACGCCAACGTCGTGCGTACAAGCGTTTGGGTTACTGTCGCGGTAACAGCAGCACCCAGTCACAAACTTCGACTCAGGCATCAGTTCAGAGTGGCGCTGGTATAAACTACTCTGACAATGTTCAAAGCAATACTAGTGTTAGCGAACAAAACCAAGTCGTAGTATCTAGCACTAGTTGCCGCCGTTAATAGTTCATTGAACGGCTTAACGCGTTGCCAGGATTCATAAAAATCACTTATTTTCTACGATTACTGAGCAACGTTTTCCTAAGTTTTTTTCTCAGAATTACAACACACAACACCCAACACTAAGGCACCCTATGAAGATGATCGAGAAAATCTCTACCTTGGGTTTACTAGCTGCGACTTTGGTTATCGTACCAAACGCAGCATTTGCAGGACAAGGTACAACCCAAGAGATAAACCAAGAGGCTACTGTAATTGGTTCTGGTAGTCGAGTTAATCAACGCGCTAATCAAGTAAGCAGTCAGCGTCAACAAAGATTAAGATTAGGTTCGCGCAAGCGCAGATGCGGTTTAGATCGCCAATCACAACGCTCAAATCAGCGGATCGATCAAAGTGCTGTTGCTATTGATGCTGGCGTTGTTGAGCAAAATGCCAACCAGAGAAACATGCAGCGTCAACTTATTTTGAGTTCTCGCCACTGTTACTAAATAACCTTTTACAGAAAGTCTGCGGTTTGCTCTTGGTTTTACTTCACTATAATTTTGCCGATTTTCTTAATTACTATAAAAATCGGTTTTTTCTACTACAAGAGGTATAAAGCCATGCCCGCCAAACACACGATTTCAATTATTGCATTATCCGTATTAATGGCATTACCAGCCGGAATTGCCACAGCAGGAAACATTAAAGTTCAAAACGGCAATACCAGGGTAACTATCAATCGCAACGGTGACATAAAAATCAGAAATGGTAATAGAAAAAGATTCTACCGTTCCCGAGTTTACCGTGGTTCTGCAATTCGCGTTCCTTCACGTAGCGTCTACCGCCAAACTACAAGGAAGAGGGGTAATTGCACAACCTACCGCAGCACTCGTAAAAGTGGTTATGGCCGAAATCGTTCTGTTGTTCGCACCAGAACAACAACTTGTCAATAATTTACAAGGATCTAAATATGAAGCTGAAATTACTTTCTCTTAGCTTATTCTCGTTAACTACTATATCTTCTTTCTTTGTTCCTTCTTTAGAAAATAAAGCATTGGCCGGATGTAATGCGATTGATGTTAACGTCCAAGTATCAATCGACGATTCACCCAGAGGACGACAAAGAAACAATGTTTCTCAAGAATTCGGCGATAATTGTAAAGGAACTGTTGGTGCTACTGCTGTTAGTACATCAACTCAGGTTTGCAATTCTTCTAAGTGCGAACAAAAACGCACTAGCCGACAACGAGTTGATGGAGATCCCAATCGTCGTACCGGTGTAAATACTAATAATATTGGTATTAAAATCGATATTCCCGTACACGTAAGAAAGCCAAAAAGACCTAACCTTCCTTCTTTTAGAAGATAAGATTTTTTTGAAAGTTTAGTTTAATTATTGTCCCCTTTATGGGGGACTTTTCCATTATTGCTAATTGTGTTTTATTCAACATGATTTTTGATTTAAGTAGCTTGGCGGTGAAAATAATATTAGGATAAGGGAGTAGTGAGTAACGAATAGAAACAAGGTTTTGTAGACGCGTTCGCGCAGCGTGTCGCTTGCAACTCAGGGTTAACTCTATGAGTTGCCAGTTTATATTCAGTAATATATTTGGGTAAATTTTCGGCCGACTTACTTAGTGAATACTTGGGAGTATCCCAATTTTGCAAAAATAAAATTCGTAGTGGGAGCGTCTCGCTCCCTACTGACTGCAAGTGAGCAAGATGCTCACACTACCAAAAAAAATAAATTTACACCCGCAGGGATGCTCCCGAATACTTCCTTGTAGGTTGAGTTGCGGCAGTATCAATCGATCGCTTAAAACAAAATATTTTCATGTATTGCAATCTACCGAAGCTTTGTGGTGTATTAATTTATCTCTGATGTAATTTATAAATACAATTCATTGCAAATACAGATTAATACTGCCTGTTCCGCCGGTACAACCCAATGACGGGTACCCATAAGATTTTTTTAGGAGAAAAAATTATTGTGGGAGTCCTTGGCAAGCTATACTGCCCAAACCGCTCCTCTATTGTGGGTGGAATGATGACTTCATGCAAATGGACTCAAAGGTCCCATAAAAGCAAAGAATAATTAAATATTTTATTTGAAGTAATTAGTTGTTTATACTTTAATTAGAAGATATAAGTTAAGTGACTTTTACAAAAATTATAAATATCAATTTTTGTATCAGATTAAGGCTTAACATACCCTAATAGCCTGTTAGTTAATTGATAATTGATAATATATCATGAAGAAAACATTATTTCTTGCCTGCGGCGCGGTTACGCTAATTGGGATTTCCGCAGCTTTTGCAAATAATTTGGTTAGTAATAGTCAAAGTACTGTCATACAATCAGACATCAATAATATGAATAGTAGTTCAAGCAGTTCAAGTAGTTCCAGAACTTTTACTAGTAATTCTTCCGGATATCAACGCGGTAGAGTAAGTTTAAGTGCTGCGAAATTATCACAACCACATATTCTCAAAATTGACACCAACGCAACTCGTTTAAGAGGCGAAATAATCGTTAATGGGAAAGTCGTAAAAAAGATGAACAATAAAACCACTGAGATTGATTTATCGCGTTATTTATCACTTGGGGAGCATCAAGTGGAAATATCCGCAAATTATGCTCCTGCACAGTCTCCGATCAAAGTCGAATTGAATGCTCCAAATAGTAATGTTACTCAGCATACTAGCGGAAATGGTATCTTAAACTACCAGTTATCTATTTCCGTACGCTAGTTATATAGGCTTTCTTTAAGTGAAAGAATATTTGAGTGTGAAAGCTGTAATTTCACAATCGACCGTGATTTAAATGCTGCAATTAATTTGTGTAAAGCTGTCAGTTAGACAGTTTTGGTCTGTGGATGGGAAGTAGCCGACTACCCCAGTTGAAGCAGGAAGTAAACACCAAAATTATATATGTCTAGATTTGTCTAGTTATGAGTAATTTTGGGTAAGTTTTATGTAACGGAAAGCTATGTAACTAGTACTCTCATAAGCCAAAATTGACGGGTGAAAATCAGTGAGTAGTGATTTTTTAGTAGTGAGTGGAAAAAAATAACCAGGGACTTAGTTTACGCAGGTGTACTACTAGTACATCACGGCGGAAATAAAACACCCATTTCAAAGGCTTGAAATCCTTCTGGACGAACAGAATAGGATAAACTGATAATGGTTAGTTTACGCAAAGAAACAGAAATTTTAGAGAATTAAAAGCAAATCATAGAGGGTAATTTAACACTGTTGCAAAAGCAAATTGAAGAAGCAAATATCTGCTTGGAACAGTTGAAAAAATCCATCTTAACTTCTACTATTGTGCAACAAGAAGCTAAATTAGTTGCTCTGTCTGTAGTTGACTTTCTAAATTAGCACGTATCCATAATTCTGCCATAGACCAAACCCAAAATTTATCTGATGCTTCCGCAAAATCATCACGTTTGTGAGTCACAATAGCATCCAGCTTTTGATAGTTAGCACAGATAATTTCCACAGCGGATTCAAAATCTTTAATAGGTGAGGAACGTGCTTGCTGTAAAATACTTTGGTTAACAGAGCAAATTTGAATTTTGTCTTGCAACCAATTAATAACCATTTCTGCTATTCTCGTATTTTGTAAATGACTGAGGTATGTGTAAATTTTTTGCCATCCAACGTCGGTTATATACTTTTGAATCCAAGGGTTTACTTTATCTAATAATTCTCTAACATCCGTTACGGTATTGCGATTCATTAAAGCCTCCAAAATTAGGTCAGCATCAACTAAAATCCGAATCACTTTTAATCTCTCCAATAAAACGTTATATCTTTCATTTAATGAGATGTTGGGCATACTATCTCAGGCTTTACAGCATTAATAGTTGTATATACAAACCACTTATCTTCTTTTTCTGATTTGTACAAATTATTTAGTAAAAAAATATTTCGGAGCAGCACAAGCAAGTTTTAACATGAAGCTATTGACAAAAATTATAGCTTGTGAATAGGGTTAACAACACTTTTTTGTTTGACGACAAATAAATTAATTAGTTCCATATTTTCCCGCACAATTGATTTTAAAAGTGGCTTAACCGATTGTAAATATTTCAACAAAGTATTCGAGGGTGTTTATTCCTCCAACTTCTTGAAAAAGAGAGGATGAAGACGGGTTATTTAAACCCCAACCTCTTAACAAAATGCTTTATAACGATACATATAAATCCTGTCGAGACATTGCTACGCCCGGGCATTCTTATGATTTATATTAAATATTCTGTGAAGTTATATTACATCATTCATGTAAATTTTGATGCAATAATATTAAACTTATAATTAGTATAATAAATTAACATAATTTAAACTAAAAAAATCTATCTAAAAGTAGATGACTTATAATTATTTATTCTTGAGTAACAGATAATAAAGTTGTCCATTACTGACTGTAACCCCGGCGCGGTCGCCAGCAATTTTTCCAGTACCTAGGAAGTAATCAACTCTACCCGCGCCTTTGATAGCACCTCCAGCATCTTGGTCTAAAACATAACGACTTACGGTACGATGTTGCATATCACCGTTATCTGTCGCAAAGGGAAAATGACAGCGTATCAAGGCTAATGCACCAGGAGGCATTAAGGATTTATCTGTAGCAATTGAACGTTCAGCACTTAATTCAACTTGGATGGAGCCTTGTGCAGGCGCACCTTTGTTTTCGCGGAAAAAGACAAAACTGGGATCGCGGGGAAGGTAAACATCTAATTTTTTGGGGTATTTGTCAAAGTATTCTAAGATTGTCGGCATGGTGACACCGGTTGATGGTAATTCACCATCGTCGATTAAGGCTTTTCCGATACTTTGGTAGTTATGACGAACGTTTCCGGCATAACCGACGGTTGTTTGAGTGCCATCGAGCAGTCGCAGCTTAGCGGAGCCTTGGATGTGAATCATGTAAGGTTCAAGGCGAGAGTTAAACCAAAATAACTCTAAGCCCTTTAATTTACCTTTGCTACCTTGCAAACCATCAGCACCTTCTAAATCCAAACGTGTAGGATGTGGTCTTTCCCAATTGTCTAAATCTGGCGGTAAACTATAAATTGGATAGCGGTATTCTGGTGTAGGGAAGCGACTGGCGACATAAAGCGGCTCAAAATAAGCAGTAAATAAGACTTTTCCATTCTTATCGTGTCCCACTGATTGATAAAACTCAAACTCTTTGACAATAGCTTGATTTAATTCTGCTGCGGTTTTAGACTCAAGCAGCAATTGACGAAACCGTTGTAAACTTTTAATGACTCGTTCTCTGTTGATTCCAGATACTCGATATCTTTGATAAGCAGCTTTAGCCGCTTCTGTTTGTAAATATCGCAAACTATTATCTAAAGAATTTAAAAGAACTTTTTTATCGGGTTGCTGACTATTTTCTCCCCATATTTGTTTATCTAAGCAGGAAGTATCACCTTCACAACAGGGAAAAGGCGCTTTGTTTACTGCAATCAATGCTGGTGTTACAGGCTTGGGAGTATCTCTATTCGGCTTGGGAGTAGAAATAGAAATTGGTAATTGCCACCTTCTCAACTGACACTGCACTGGACTAAGTAATAAACGTCCCAAAGGATGCACGATTACTAACGACGCGACTACTGGTAAGGCGAACGCAATTATAGTTAGGGACTTTTTCATTGGTAATTATTAATTAAATATAGAAAATCATAAAATCAAAGTAATTTTAAACCAGCGATTGGAAGGTTTTATACTTTAATAAGATTGGATATAGTTTTTATGCCGTTGCTAAATTTAGTTGTTACATTTTGTCACATCTGAAACAATAGTCAAATTTTGACTATACCAAACGGTGTAAACTTATGTAAAGATATTCGATAAATTGGATAAATTCTAACTTTGGAATCACAACTAATATTGACTGTAACTGTAATAGTATTATTCTGGGATGAGTATTGTTTTGCCGTTCTGAAAAGTTAACTCAAAATCATGATACTTCCAAGACCAGTCTTTAAATGACACATAATCCCCAATTACCAATTACCCATTGCCTGGGATCAAATTCCCATATTATTCATTCATATTGCGATAAGTAGCTACAGCAGAAGGAGAAATACGATTGAGATAACGGAAAATCCAGTATTTAAAAATAGTATCTAAAATTACTGGGAATGTGGCAATAAATAGAAATATAAATTCGTGATTTGCTGGTAAACCCCAATGACGGGATATCCCTTCTAAAATAATTTCCCAACCGTGAGGAGAGTGAAATCCTACAAATATATCGGTAAATAGAATAATGATAAATGCCTTGGCGCTGTCGCTTAAACCATACACGACATAATCGAAAAATTCTTTTAAAACAGCAATTTCTCGCTTACTAAATATCATAAAGAAGACAAATGCAATTACGGAGATGATGTCAGCAAAAACATTTTTGATTGCATTACCACTCAAATCGCGATATTCTTCTGCAATCTCTGATGCTTTTTCTTTTACTTGTTCTTCTATTTGCCGATCTATCTCTTCAAGAGTTGTTGAAGGTTCGCTATTAATAATAGCTTTAAACTTGATTTTGCCTTCAAACCTTTCTAACTCTAACATCGCTTCTTCTTCCATTTCATAATTCAGAAACAATTGAGATTGTTCGCCTTTTCTAAAATGGTCAATAATTGGACTAACTATAATCGCTTTTGATAATTGATGCGTTAAAATAGGTATAATTATTAATAATAATAAAAATCTAACTGATATAATAGTTCTTCTTTGAGACTTGCGGAATTTGTCCACAACATCTTGTTCGGCATTGGGGTCTAATTCAACTTGCAAACGATTGAATGTGTTGAAAATTGAACGAGGTAATACACCTGTAGTGTTTACCTTACCTTTAGGGCGATCGCCTGATTGATTATTCCCTAACTCTTCCGCTTTAGCTTGAACTATTTCCGACTCAATTCTTGGTATAATTTTGTCATAACCATAGTCAGATTCAACAGTCAACTCTTGTGCTAAAGTTTCTTCTACGATAGGTCTAGTATACTTACTAACTATTTCATCAATAAATCTTAATTTTTCTAAAATAAATTCAGGACTGAGATATTCAACATCAAATTTCGAGGCTTCTTTTGCATTTGATTCATTAATAAAATAACGAGTAGCTTTAAACTCCGTCAACCTCATCCGTACAATTCTTAAAAACTTTTTGAGATCGGACTCAAAATAATCTATGACACTACTGCTATAACCGAGCATCGAACGGTCTATTTTTTTACCATTGAAATATTCATCTTCTATTGCTTTAATTTGTAATGCTGCCTTATAAGCTTCATCTAAAGAACGTTCCTGGGTTCGTAAGTACCACCGATAAACCTTAACTAAATATGAATAAATTTTTTGGCGAACTGAAAAGTTGTTCATTTTCAATAGTCATCCAACTTTTTTTAATGGTTATTAAGCTTACGTTAACGCTGTTCGGTATCTTAACAAAATCATCAGGAGACGGTTTGTGTTAAATCATTCTCTTTGGGTTTTAGGCCCCAGTCGTAGTGGAAAAACTGAACGTTTAGTGCAGCAATTTTGTATTTGGGTAGACAATAGCGATGGCAATCAACAAAGATTTTATACTGATAAGCCAAAGCAAAAAAATAGCCCTAGCATACCAAAAAGTCTGTATTCTCAACATAATGAACTCGGAGTTTTGGTGTTTGCTGCGAATGGGGATAATCGCCGGGAATTAGCAGATAAAATTGTTACCGCTACTTGGGGGAAATATCCACTGATAGCGAAAACACCTCTAGGTTTTTTTCAAGATGAAGTAATTTTATTTTGGCCTCTTCTGATAGAATCATTGGAATTAAAAGCACAATTTCCTGTGAGATTACGTCCGGAAACGGAACAGGAATTAGCAACTAAGCAATGGAAGTCGCGATTAGATCCTGAAATGCTGCGTAGTATTGGCATGAACGAGTCTCGTTTCGTACGCCGTATTCTTGACTTGCTACAATTAGCAGCTTTGAGTGGAAAACGTTGTCAAGATATTCCTCAAATTTTAACGGGAGTATTATCGCAACAAGATAATTTTACTAATTTAGAACCAGAATTTATTGGCTCTTTACTACTAGATTGGCGCAAATGGTGTTTAGACAAGGGCTTTTTAACCTACGGAATAATTACGGAACTTTACGGACAAAATTTATTATCAGATGACAATTATCTTTCCCGGCTTAAAGGGCGCTATCAAGCAGTTTTAGCAGATGACGTACAGGATTATCCTGCTCTGATGCGTCAATTATTCGAGATAATTCTGGATGGTGGTGTGGGGGCTTTTAGCTATAACCCTGATGGTATAGTGCGTTTGGGATTGGGAGCAGATCCCAATTATATGGAAGGGTTAGCACAATCTTGTCAGATAGAAACCTTAACTCAACCGCCCATTTTATCCTTGTCGGATATGCTTTTACGCTCAATGACGCAATTGGTAATTGAACCGATGACACAAATGAGTTTACCAACTGCGGTGCAGTCAATTGAAACGATTTCCCGTGCCTCATTATTGCAAGAAACGGCAAACACGATAATTGAAACAGTCAAATCTGGGATAGTAGAAGCTCAAGATATAGCGATAATTGCTCCCGGTTTAGATGCCATCGCCCGTTATTCTTTGATTGAAAAACTTCGCTCTTGTGGGATTATGGTTGATTCGCTCCAAGATAAACGTCCTTTAATCAGTTCGCCGCTTATCCGCGCTTTACTGACTTTACTAACTTTAGTTTATCCCGGCTTGGGAAGGTTAGTAGACCGAGATGCCATCGCAGAAATGTTGGTAGTACTAACTCGAAAACCCAATAATAATGATTATATCGATCCAGTACGCGCTGGATTAATTGCGGATTATTGTTTTAAACCCCATCCAGACAATCCCAATTTACTAAATGCCGATTCATTTGAAAGATGGGATAGATTGGGTTACGGTGCCACAACTGCCTATGGAAAGATATTAAAGTGGTTAGAGCAACAACGCTCGAATTACGAAAAACGTTTAATTCCCACTCCTGTTTCCTTTTTGTACGGTGCCATTGAATACTTCATGAATGACGTTGGTTATTCTAACTACGAACAACTGGCAATTTTGCGGCAATTACTGGAAACAGCCCAACATTACTGGGAAATTGATACTAGATTAAGACAGTTTTCTTTCAGGAAAATTACTGATGATTCCTCGGAGTCTTTGGTAGAAGAGCAGGAAAGGGAAGAGCTTGAAAGTCCTAAAACAAAAACCATTGCCGAATTTATCAGTTTACTGCGGCAGGGAACCGTAACCGCCAGTCCTTACCCCATACGTCCCATGGGAGCCTTAGGAAACGCTGTTACATTAGCAACAATATTTCAATATCGCTCCTTACGTCATTCCCATCGCTGGCATTTTTGGTTAGATGCAGGATCGCCATTGTGGACAAAAGGAGGGGCTGCAACCTTATTTGGTTCGATGTTCTTTCTACAAGAAAGATTTGGGCAACCTTGGAGTGCTGAAGATGAACAATTAGCCGAAGATGAGCGACTGCAAAGGATTATAGCCGATTTATTAGCACGGGTATCCGACAAAATTTATTTGTGCCACAGCGAGTTAGCGGTAAATGGGCAAGAGCAACTTGGTTCATTATTGCCTTTAGTGAATGCTTGTGTGGGGGTGGAAAGTGAGGAGTTAGGAGTTAGGAGTTATCAATAACAATTATCAGTCATTAGGAGTCAGTCACGGTATTGTCACATTACTTAGATTAAAGTTATGTACAAGGTAGAGAAAATATTAAACAAAAGAGCTGATTAAAAAGTAAATAAAATACTTGATGCGATTAGATTTTCTCAAACTAGCTTTTTTAAGGTTTTCTTTAAATTATATAGTCCTTAGAATTAATAATTCAACAAATATTTTAATGCAAAAATTACAGGTTTTATGCATTAAAAATATTCCAAATATATCTATTATTTACAACTTTTAAATACTAGTAAAAAAAATATAAATATTCGATGGAATAATATGGAAAAATGATATTAAGTTTAGATTAGTAAAAACTTTATATTATACTTTAAATCTCTATAAAATTGCGTTAATATACTTAAGTATTTATGTAACCAAATGAGATTTTAAATATTTCCTGGTAAAGCAAAAGCTAAACTTTTCCGTAGTTTTCCGGTAGAGTCAGACCCTCAAATAAAGTTAAGCTTCAGTATAAATGAAATTGCTTAAAAATAAAAATTACTAATGCCTCGAGCTGTGTAATAAATAAATTTTTTTATTCTAATTTATCAATTTAAACTTTTTTATTGATTTGAATAATAATTAATCATGGAATCTAGAGAATCTGTAGATTTAGATTTACGCAAATTTTGGTACATCATTAAGCGACGTTGGATACCGGCGACACTTGTATTTTCCATTTCAGTTGGAGCCGCAGCAGTACTAGGCTCTTTCAAAAAACCAGTTTTTGAAGCTCAAGGTAAACTTTTGATTAAAAAAATAAATCAGACTTCTGCCTTGACAGGCTTAGGAGGACAAATTGGACAATTAGAAGGCTTAGATATCAAAAGTAGCCCTATAAATACAGAAATAGAAGTAATTAGTTCCAAACCTCTGTTAATTAAAACAATTAAAAAATTAAATCTCAAAGATGATAAAGGTGTACCGCTTCAACCAAAGAAGCTTGCAAAACTTATTCAGCTTACAGCAATTCCAGCAACTGATGTTTTAGCAATTTCTTATGAAAGTAAGAATCCTAAAGAATCAGGAGCAGTTGTGAATGAGTTAATGAACCTGTATATAGAAAATAATATCCAAACAAATAGAGCTGCGGCAGTTGCTGCTGGTGATTTTATAGCTAGACAGTTACCCGAAACAGCAAGCAAAGTTCGTCAAGCAGAACAAGCTTTACGTGGCTTTCAGCAGCAGAATAATGTTATTTCCCTAGAAGAAGAATCTAGAAGCGCTGTAGCAATTCAGAAAGAATTAGAGATTAAAATTACTAACACAAGAATAGCTTTAGCAGAAGTAACAGCTAGTAACCAAAGCCTTCAGAGAAAAGTCGGGATGAATTTCCAGGATGCGATAAATACTGATGCTCTGAAAAGTTCTACTGGGGTACAGCAGGTTTTAGAAAATTTGCAAAAGGTAGAACAAGAATTAGCACTAGCCCAAACTCGCTTTTTTGGTACATATCCAAAAATAGGAGATTTAATTCGTCAGAGAGATGCGCTGCAAAATTTATTAAACAACAGAGTTGCAGAATTAACTAAAAATAATATTAGAATAGATGTCCGAAATTTGCAGATAGGTGAAGTTAAGCAAAACCTAACGGAGGAACTGACAAAATCGGAAGTCGAAAGTGTAGCTCTGACAAATCGTCTAAATTCTTTATTAAAAGCATTAGCAATTCATCAAAGAAGAATTAATACTTTACCTAAGTTAGAGCAGAAAGAAAAGAAATACGAGCGACAACTGGAAACAGCCAGAATTACCCATGAAAATCTTTTAAAAAAGCTACAAGAAGTAAGAGTTACGGAAAACCAGAATATTGGGAATGCTCGCATAATTGAACCTGCTTTTGTAACTAGGAAGTCTATGCAATCTACTAAAATCATGCTTTTGATTTTAGGAGGTGGTTTAGGATCTTTAGTTGCAACAGCAATGGTTGTTTTACTCGAATTAAAAGATAGATCTGTTAAAACCCTTAAAGAAATCAGAAAACTATTTGGATATACCTTACTTAGCACTATACCTTCTTTGAGAAAGAAATCTTATCTTAATCTCAAGGATACGAATGCACAGACTTTACCCGATATACCTGTAAGAGATAATCCCGATTTACCAATTGCAGATGCATACCGCATGCTTCAAGCTAACTTGAAATTTATTAGTTCAGATAAACCATTACAAGTAATTGTAGTTACAAGCTCTGTTCCACAAGAAGGTAAATCAAGCGTTTCAGCTAATTTAGCAGCGGCAATTTCTCATGTAGGACAAAGGGTATTGCTTGTAGATGCAGATATGCAAAATCCTATACAGCATCATTTATGGGGTGTGAATAACACCAAAGGATTAAGCGATATCATCATAGGTCAAGTTGAATTTGAAACAGTTGTAAGTGGAGGAATGCTTAGTCTAGATGTGTTAACAGCAGGAGTAATGACTCCTAATCCTCTATTTCTACTGGATTCTAGAAAAATGGAATCTCTAATTGAAGACTTTAAGAATACTTATGACTTTGTTATTATTGATGCACCATCTTTAGTCATGAGAGCAGATGCTTTGGCTTTGGGCAAAATGGCGGATGGTGTTTTATTGGTAACACGTCCAGGAATACTCACAGCTGCTAATGCTAACACGGCTATAGAGGCTCTAGAACGTTCCGGACAAAATGTACTAGGTATGGTAGTAAATGGTTTAATTCCAGAAAACGAATCCAGTAGCTATTTCCATTACGAGAAAAAATACTCAGATCAAGATAATTCTTATCAAGAAGTTATCAAATAAAAATAATATTATCAGTTATCAGCCATCAATTATGAGATTCATCCAGTTCATTCTAAGTACTCCAATTACACCATACATAAATAATAAAAGTTAACTATTCACGATTCACTATTCACTGTTCACTGCTCACTGTTAACTGTTCACTGTTTTTTCGGGTGCATTTTATCAATGGAAGGATTACGCAAGCTTTTAGGGAATTCTTTTTCTTTACTATTAAATCGCTTAACCCAGAGCATTACAACTTTTATATTAATTGCATCGATTGCTCGAATTTTGGGAGCTTATGAATTAGGGCAATACATGCTTGCTTTTAGTCACTATTATGTTTTCATGACTTTAGCTTCCCAAGGATTCAAAACTTTGTTTACGCGGGAACTTGCACGTAATCCTACAGAAACACCGTCTTATTTAATTAGCGGTACTTTTCTACAGTTTTTATTTAGTATCACTGGTTATGCTGTGCTGGCGCTTGTAGTATATCTTCTTCCTTACAAGGAAGATACTTCTATAGTTTGTTATGTTATAGGCTTAGCTATCATCCCGTTTTCTCTTTCCAACGTTACTGAATCTATTTTTCAGGCACAAGAGAAAATGCACCTGATTGCTATTAGTACGGTACCAGTTTATATCTCGCGCGTACTAGTAATGATTTGGGCAATGAATCTGAAACATGACATCAGTATTGTT
The DNA here is from genome assembly GCA_050042755.1 of Rivularia sp. (in: cyanobacteria). Taxonomy (GTDB): domain Bacteria; phylum Cyanobacteriota; class Cyanobacteriia; order Cyanobacteriales; family Nostocaceae; genus Rivularia. The sequence continues at coordinate 50,952 of JBHJJJ010000037.1, read as the reverse complement.
TCAGCAATTATGGTAGCTTCCGAATGCCTAATATTTCTAGTTCAATGGTGTTTTATAACACAATTAATTCAATATAAATGGCGATTGGACTGGAAGTTTATGTGGGACACTACTAAAGCTTCTGGTGCATTTATAGTTATTGAAGGTATATCGGTTTTCGGTTACAGACTTCAGGTTTTTATTCTCTCTTTATTAGGTGGCGAATTAGTTGTAGGGCTATATGGTGCAGTTACACAATTAATGCAGCCTTTTCAAATTATTTCTCATAGTCTTGTTTTAGCTGTGTTTCCAAAAATGACGAAAGCCATTGATTCAGGAAAAGATAGTCAGCGCCAAATTACACAAATCACTATAGAAATATTATTAATTGTAGCTTTACCTTTAATTGTCGGACTTGCATTTATTGGTAAAGATTTACTTATTTTACTTTATCATGACCCAAGTTTTGCAGAAGCACAATTTGCTCTGAATGTATTCGCTCTAGGATTGATTGCTTCATCATTTGTTGGACCGCTGAGTTACTTATTAGTAGCAAATGGATTTGAAAAAGTTAATCTTTGGCAAGTTTTTATTACTACTATATTAGATGTTTTAATAAGTATAGTACTTGTTTCTCAATATAAGCTAAATGGTGCAGCTATTACAGTAATATTTACTGATTTTGTAGCTTTATTTATTTATTTATATGAGGTTAATAGGCGATTATTTTCATTACAAATATGGTCTATTATTTATCGCCCTCTAATTGTAACCTTTTTAATGATTCCTACTTTTTTAATATTACAAAAATTCAGCTTTAATATTATATTTACTATGTTTATTGCGACTTTAAGCTACTTTTTATTTGTTGCTATTATAGGGATTTATACTGTTTACAACTCTAATGATGAATGGACTAAATTATTACTTAAACGTAAGTAGCACTTAGTTAGTTTTTCCTTTCGATAAAAGAAGAAATACGATAAATATTAAAGCATCACAAATATCAAAATTTATTTTTGCTGTAGTGCAAGAATCTTGCCCGCTATTTTACATAAAAAATAATGGTTCTCTGGTTACTATTAGTAAAGTTAAAAGACTTGAAGCATATTGTGAAGCAACACGATTTTATTTAAAGCAAGAATTGATCGAGAATAATCATCGATTATTAACTGCTTTACAAAAACGTCTAAATCTAATTGAAAAGACTAGACCATATTTTCAAGTTGTAGACTCTCTCAAACAAGATAATTGTTTAAACATTTTTTTTTAAATGATCGAGAATCCATACTTTTTTATTCATTTGTTTAAACAGCTAACAAAAATATTATTTAGGCGAATTTTATATTATTTAAAATAAATTAATATACCTAAATAAATAAAGTATTTAACTATCATTAAAATCAGGGGATGTACATTCAAAATGAAAGTAGCTTTATTACATTTTTGCTTCTACGAATACACAGTTCAATTAGCTAACGCTTTAGCAGATTATGTTGATTTAACCTTAATTCACCCGCAACAATTAACCGCACAAACACAAGATTTACTCGATCCACGGATTCAAGTAATTACTTTTAATAAACATCGCATTCGCGATCCCCGTAATTTATCCGATATGGGTAAATTAATCGGTATTATCCGTAAAATACAACCCGATGTATTGCACGTCCAGGAAACTAACGATCCTTGGTACGATTTAACATTGTTGCTCAACAAAATGCCTCCTTTAGTGACAACTATTCACGATGTATTTCGTCACCCTGGAGACAAAGATAACGTCATCGGTTCCGAGTATACTCGACGGATTGCATTTTGGCGATCGCAACAGCTAATCGTTCATGCCAATTTACTTAAAGACGCTCTAGTTCAACAGTTCAAAGTTCCGAAACAACGGGTATGCGTTCTTCCTCACGGAGAATTGGGTAGTTTATATCAGCGCTTAGCCTCCAAGCATAATACAGTCAGAGAACCTTATACGCTGTTGTTTTACGGGCGTATTTGGGCTTACAAAGGCTTGAATTATTTGCTTAAAGCAATGCCATCAATTATAGAGCGCATTCCTCAAGTCAAACTGATTATTGCTGGCAAGGGAGATGATTTACAACTATATTTTCCCAATGGCTGCGACGAGCAGCATTATGAAATTCTCAATCAATATATTCCATCAGAAGATGTTGCAAGTCTTTTTCAACGCAGTACGGCAGTAATTTTACCTTATATAGAAGCATCTCAGAGTGGTGTCGCGTCTCTCGCTTATGCAATGGGTACCCCAGTTATTGCTTCTGAAATTGGTGGTTTGGCAGAAATGATTTATTCCGAACAAGACGGTTTATTAGTTCCTCCTAGAGACGTTTCTGCCTTAGCTGATGCGATTATCCGTCTGTTAGAGGATAGTAAATTACAACATCAAATACGAACCGCAGCATTACATCGTTGTGAAGATGATTTGAATTGGTCAAATATTGCCACTCAAACAATTGAAATTTATCGTAAAGCAATTTATCTCCAAAATACTTATCGGTGATAATAATGAAAAAACTTTTGTTATTTACCGAAGAGGCATTTACAGTTGTATCTTTATTGCTTTATTCAGGAGGCCCGTTAACTGTAATTTTGTCTAATGGAGCGAATGAAGGTGATGATTCTGGAGAAACGAATACTTCTTTAATTTTAGTATTATTCTTTTTTAATTATCTGATAACTTTTTTTCTACTTATCCTTCGCTGGAAAAAGGTAATACGGGTAATGAAGAAAGAAAAAATTATTCTATTATTAGTAGGAATTGCTGTTTTCTCTTTTGTATGGTCTTATCTTCCTAAGAAAACTTTGACTCGCGGTATTGCTATAATTGGAACTACTTTATTTGGAATATATTTAGCTTCACGCTACACCATCAAACAACAGTTACAACTCTTAGGTTGGATGTATGGAATTGCTGTAATTTTCAGCTTTTTATTTATTGCAGCGATTCCTCATTGGGGTATTATGGGTGGAATTCATGAAGGAAGATGGCGAGGTATTTATAACCATAAAAATACTCTCGGGAAAGTTATAGTTCCGGGTATTGCTGTCTTTTTGCTGTTGGCTTTTAATTCTAAAAAATATAGTTGGCTGTTCTGGATGGCTTTTAGTTTAGCTTTTATCCTTTTAGTACGTTCGAGTTCAACAAGTTCTTTACTTAATGGAGTATGTTTAATCGCCGCATCTATATCTTTCAGAGTTTTTCGATGGCGAGATAATTTGATGGTGCCTACCACGATTTCAATGGTTAGTTTCGGTACAATATTCTACGTAATTGTGTCTTGGACTACGGAATTCATACTCAAAGCACTTGGTAAAGATACCACACTTACTGGTCGTGGAGATATGTGGCCCTATAACTTTGAAATGATTGGACAACAGCCTTTCTTAGGTTATGGTTATGGTGCTTTCTGGTATGGCCCAGATACTCCTTCTTTCTACATTTGGCAAGCAACTGGTTGGACTCCTCCTAATTCTCATAATGGCTTTTTAGATCTTTGGTTACAAATAGGATTATTAGGGTTATTAATATATTTCTTTGGATATTTGGCTATCACTTTACCCAAAGCATTGTATTGGCTGCGAGTAACTAGAACATCTGAAGGATTTTGGCCTTTAACATATATGACTTATATGTTCCTGGCAAATATCAGTGAAACTACATTGATGATACAAAATGATATTTTTTGGGTTCTTTATGTCGCAGTTGCTTTTTCTGTACAACTACCACCAGAACGTCAAAAAATATTTCCTTACAATGTTTAATCTTAATTACTATTTAAGTATATTTTCTAAAGAGATTTAATGATAATTCTGTTAGAAAATATATATACGGACAAGAAATGCATCTCCTAAAAACTACACATCATGTCTGATACAAATTTAAAATACTGGCAAGACAAACTCAGCACTAGACTACCAGTTTTAGAACTAACTACAGATAAATTAAGAAGCGACAATCGAGATTATTGTGTTGGTGTAGAAACCTTTGTTTTTTCTCAAGAGCTTTGTCAATCTCTCAAAACTTTAAATAAATCGTCTGACAGTCAGTTATTTTCAACTTTATTAACTGCTTTCAAATGTCTTCTTCATAAATATACTGGTGAAGAAGATATAATTGTTGGTTCATATATTCCCCAAACTGATAATTCAGATTTCAATACATTAGCTTTTAGGAATAGTGTATCTGGGAATTTATCATTTATTGAATTATTAAAACAATTAAATCAAGCTGTAATCGAAGACTTGAAATACCAAGATTTTTCTTGGAAACAACTTATAGCAAAATTATCTACTACAGAGAATCAAAATAATTCAAGCATTTTCCAAGTTATGTTTAGCTTGCAAGATGCTTCTTTAATAGATACACCATTACCAATTGACGTTGATAAATTTCAATTAGATTTGTCTTTCTTCCTAGTTGAAGCAGAAGAAGGCTTGAAAGGAACGGTAGCATACAATCAAGAACTATTTGAGCCGCAAACCATCAAACGGATGGTTGGCCATTTTGAGAACTTACTTACAGCTATTGTTGAAAATCCCGATTGCAAAGTCAAAGAACTGACTATTTTAAGCGAAGTTGAGCGCAATCAAATTTTAGTAGAATGGAATCAGACAGCATTTGATTATCCTCGTGACAAATGCATTCATCAACTTTTTGAAGAACAAGTAACCAAAACGCCGGATGCTGTAGCGGTAATATTTCAAGAGCAACAACTTACCTATCGAGAGTTAGATAATCGGGCAAATCAGCTTGCAAATTATCTACAAACTTTAGGGGTAAAACCAGATACCCCAGTGGGTATTTGCATCAACCGCTGTTTGGAGATGGTAGTGGGAATTTTAGGCATACTCAAAGCAGGTGGTGCTTACATACCCTTAGATCCCGCTTATCCTCAAGAGCGTTTATCTCATATGGTGGACGATTCTCAGGTACCAGTTTTATTAACTACAGAGAATCTACTATCTGAGCTACCAGAAAATAAAGCGCGGAAAATCTGTTTAGATAGAGACTGGCAGATAATTTCTCAAGAGAGCGAATCACCGGTTTTAAGCGATGTAAAACCTAATAACTTAGCTTATATAATTTATACCTCCGGCTCTACTGGTAAATCAAAAGGAGTGATGATTGAACATAATTCCCTAGTTAATTTTACTCAAACTGCAACTAAAGAATATGGAATAAATAATCGCGATCGCATTTTGCAATTTGCATCGATTAGTTTTGATGTTGCAGTGGAAGAAATGTATGTCTCTCTAACATCTGGTGCTACTTTAATACTGCGAACCGATGACTTTTTGACTTCTGGTTCTAGGATGCTTCAGAAATGTCATGAATTGGAATTAACTGTATTAGATTTACCTACTGCATACTGGCATCAATTAGCTTCCGATTTAGCAACAGGAGAATACGTTGCACCTCCTTCATTGAGATTAGTAATTATCGGTGGAGAAGCGGTAATTCCCGAGAAAGTCAGAACATGGCAAACATCTTTTAAGGACAATCAATGTCCGGAGTTAATTAACACTTACGGACCTACTGAAGCAACTGTAGTCGTTACCAAATGTAAATTATCTGAGTCCATAAATGAAGATACTGGACTAATAGAAATGACCATTGGACGACCTTTTGGTAACGTGCAAATTTACATTCTAGATTCTTGTCTGAATCCAGTTCCTATAGGAGTCCCTGGAGAATTACATATCGGTGGTGTTTCCCTAGCACGTGGTTATTTAAATAGACCAGATTTAACCGCACAAAAGTTTATTGCCGATCCGTTTAATCCCGGAATGCGGATGTATAAATCCGGAGATTTAGCCCGTTTCCTTCCCGATGGTAATATTGATTTTCTCGGGCGTATCGATCATCAAGTAAAGATTCGCGGTTTTCGGATTGAGTTAGGGGAAATAGAAACCATTCTGAGCCAAAATTCTGCCGTTAAAGAAGCTATTGTTATTCCTCAAGAATACGAAGCTGGCGATAAACGCTTGATAGCTTATATCGTTCCCCGAAATCCTCAACCACCTACAAATAAAGAATTAAAAGATTTTCTTCAAAGCAGGTTACCGGAATACATGATACCCTCGGGATTTGTCATTCTAGACACTTTACCTCTAACGCCAAACGATAAAGTAGATCGTCGCGCTCTTCCCAAACCTGATAAAACAAACCTTAATCTTGAAGAAGAATATTTATCGGCTCGCAACGAAGTAGAACAGAAATTAGTAGCTCTTTGGGAACAAGTTTTCAGCATTCAACCAATTGGCATCAAAGATAACTTCTTCTCATTAGGCGGTAACTCCCTGATGGCTACATCTATGGTGGTAGAAATTGAGAAGATATTTAATAAAAAACTTTCTCAGGCAATCTTTTTTAAAGCATCCACTATTGAAGAATTAGCAGCGATTATTTCCCAAAAAGAAATCGCTAGCGAAATCGTTATTAAAATTAATTCTAATGGGAAAAAACCACCATTATTTGTGATTGCAAATAATGGTTACTTGTATCAGCAAATGATAGAGTATTTAGAAACAGAACAGCCGATGTATATCATACAGGAACCCCTAGATATAGCCCCAGAAATGGCATCTCGTTGTTTACAGAGAATGCGGGAGATTCAGCCACAAGGACCTTATCATTTAATGGGTCATTCCTACGAAGGTTTGGTTGCTTACGAAATTGCAGGGCAATTATACAAAGAAAAGGAACAAGTCGCTTTTTTAGGACTGCTTGATACTGCTATTCCAGAAGTAGAAAATCTAGCAGACAAAACATCATGGCAAAAGCGTTATCAACGATTAAAGAAAGTTTTTCAACTTCCTCCAATAGATATAATAAACTTTTTTAAAGAGCGAATAGAATACAGAATGAGCAAAAAGTTTGATCCATTGTTGTCAAGCCTTGAGAAATTTACCAATGCATATGATGAAATAAAGCAATTACCCGTTAAGATAACTATTTTCGCAGCTATATTTGAATTTTATGGACTTGAAGATGCTAATTTAGGTTGGGATAAATTTGCTATTGGTGGAGTAGAAGTATATGAAATACCCGGTACTCATCGCTCCATGGTATTGAAAGCAGATAATGCCAAACTTATTGCCAAACAGCTTAGAGATTGCTTAAGAAAATAGAATATATTCATAGTTGGTAATTCATAGTTCGTAGTAAGGGCTTTAGCCCTTATTTTTTTAATAACAGGACTTACGCAAGTGTCACAAGATTTGGGTGGTGCGTGACACGAAAAGCTTAATTTTTCGTTTACAATCAAGCATAGTGTCACAGCACCCTACGAGGAAAATGTGCCGGTTGCGTAAGTCCTAAATAACTTGCAACAAATTTAGGTATTTACTACTTCTGTAATTATGCTGATGTCAAAATAATGTGTTTCTGCGATGATTAAATTAGAATAAATTTAATACAAATCCTCCGGATTTAGTTCATTTAATACAAATCTTCTGGATTTAGTTACGCCACAAAATTTAACCAAACACCTTTTTTAACAAATTTTTTTAGATATCAGGGACACATGAGCAAATTAAATATTCTTATGCTGGGTGCTAGCCTAGAACAAAATGGAGGCATAGCAACGGTTGAAAAGCTGATGCTTAAATACGCTTCTAGGGATGTTGAATTTCAGCATATAACCAGCCATGATGAAGGCACTATTCTCCATAGAATTAAAGTTTTTATCAAAGCTTTTGCAGCATTATTATGGAACTTACTGACTAGTAAAGCTGATATCGTACACGTTCATATTTCAGATGGCGGCAGCCTAGTACGAAAAGCAGCCATCGCGTTGATTGCTTTGATTTTCAATAAGCCCGTACTGATGCATGCTCACGGAGCTGAATTTCATGTAACTTACTCTAAACTTCCTCAATGGGGGCAGTCGGTTTTCAGTAAGATATCCCGTCGCTGCGATGATTTTATTGTTCTTTCCAAAACTTGGGAAAAATACTATATAAGCAACTTGGGATTGAAGGAAAAACAAGTTTTAGTTTTGCCTACCCCTACCGAATTACCCGCTCAAATTCCAATTCGGGAGGATAATTCATTAATCAAATTTGGCTTTTTTGGAAGAGTTGGCGCGCGTAAGGGAACATTTGATTTAATTAAAGCTTTTGCTCAAATGCCGTCTTGCTTACAATTTAGTTCTGAATTAATCGTTGCCGGAGATGGAGATATTGAAGAAGCACGAAAATTAGTTGAAAGTCTAAATCTCCAAAATCAAGTGAAATTTCTCGGTTGGATAGACTCTCAAACTAGAGATAAACTGCTTGCTGATATCGATGTATTTGTTTTACCTTCCTACAACGAAGGCTTACCAATGGCTCTTTTAGAAGCTATGGGTTGGGGTTTACCTGCAATAGTTACGCCAGTGGGTGGTATCCCTGAATTAGTTAGCTCCACAGACAATGGTTTGTTAGTTACGCCGGGAGATATCCAACAGCTATCTAAAGCAATGCAGGAATTAATTGAGAATAAACCTTTGAGAGTCTCTTTAGGAAATGCAGCCAGACAAAGCGTTATCCCTTTTGATGTGAAAACCTACTGTACTCAACTCCATAAAATTTATAACTCGGTGCTAGACTCTAAATCGAAAAATACTCTTTTACCTGCTGCTGAAATTTAACATTTCACAGATCGCAAATCAGACAAATTTTAAAAATCTAATTCAAAATCTACAAAAATATAGAGGATAAATTATGAGGGTAAATATCTGTGGAGTTAAAATTGATAACTACAGCTTTAATGATGTAGTAGATCGCATTCTAAACCATGCCCTGACTAGTGGCACTCCTTCTTATGTAGTAACTCCCAACGCACAACATGTTTTAAGTCTTCAGCGCGATGCTGATTTTCGCAACATTTATGAAAAAGCATTTTTGGCAGTACCTGATGGTGTTTCGTTATTATGGTCTGCTAAGTTCTTGAAAACACCCTTAAATGGTCGTGTTAATGGTACGGATTTGTTTGAAACATTATCTGCTGTTTCCGAACACAAAGGACTGAAAATATTCTTACTGGGCGGGCGAGCAGGGGCTGCAGAAGCGGCTAAAAGAACTTTGCAAGCACGGCATCCAAATATTAAAATAGTCGGAACTCACTGTCCACCCTATGGATTTGAATCGCAACCCGAAGAACTAGCCCTGATTAACTCTAAAATTAAAGCAGCAGCACCGGATATTCTGTTTGTAGGATTGGGCGCTCCCAAACAGGAAAAATGGATATATGAAAATTATCAAGAATTAGGAGTACCCGTTTCTTTAGGTATTGGAGTCAGCTTTGAGTTAGTTGCTGATATGGTACAAAGAGCGCCTTTATGGATGCAAAAATGGGGATTGGAGTGGTTATTCCGCTTGATTGTCGAACCAAAACGTTTGTGGAAACGTTACGTTATGGGAAATCCCCAGTTTATGTGGTTAGTAATCAAGCAACGACTTGGTTTTTACAAGCTTGCTTAGAAATTACTTATGTCTAAAAAAAATTTATTAGCTAGACGAAAATTTCTATTTAGTCTAGGCGCTTTTACTGCCATGGGTGCGGTATTTATAGGTAAAGATGAGTTCAAACGTCAGCAAATTCTTGCTTTGGACGATCCAAATAGTGAATTCATAAAATATCCTGGAGACGGCTCTCTCAAGCAACGTGCGGCGAAAAAAAACCTGATTTTTGGAGCCGCTATACGTTACGATCAACTTTCGAGTGACGAAGAATACGCTCAAAGTGTCATAAAAGAATGTGGAATGTTGGTTCCGGAATGGGGATTGAAATGGTCGGTATATCCCAATACCTTACGCCCTACACCTGAAACTTTCGATTTCACAGCAGCAGACTGGATGCTTAATTTTGCTCGCACCCACGGTATGGAATATCGAGGACATACTTTAGTCTGGCACCAGTCTTTACCTTCTTGGTATGAAAATACAGTCAACTCTCAAAATGCGAGAACTTTTTTAGAACAACACATTAAAACCGTCGTTACACGTTACAAAGGACAAGTACATTCTTGGGATGTTGTCAATGAGGCTATCAAAACAAGAGATGGGCATCCCGACGGTTTAAGAAAAACGCCGTGGTTGGAGTTTCTTGGAGAAGATTATATAGAGCTTGCTTTTCGTTTGGCACATGAAGCCGATCCAAAGGCAATGTTAGTTTACAACGATTATGGTTTAGAGTACGACATAGCCGAAGATGAAGACAAGCGAAATGCGGTGATTAAACTTTTAAAACGCTTAAAATCTAAGGGAACTCCCATTCATGCTTTAGGTATTCAAGCTCATTTAGACGGTGGCGAAACTAATTTTAATCCTCAGAAAATACAAGACTTTCTGGCTCAAGTTGCCGATATGGGTTTGAAAATTTTGATTACCGAACTCGACGTTATAGACAAAGATTTGCCAGAGGATATAGCAATACGCGACAGAATAGTTGCTAAAGCTTACAGCAACTATTTAAAAGTTGCTTTGGAACAACCAGCAGTCATTGCTGTTATCACTTGGGGGTTAAGTGACAAATATAGTTGGTTGGATGTATTTCATCCCCGGGAAGATGGCGCACCTGTTCGCCCTTTACCCCTCGATCTAAATGGGCAACGTAAGTTTGCTTGGAATGCGATCGCGCGGGCTTTTGATGCAGCACCAAGCCGTTAAGCACTCCCTGCTAAATTTTTTTAGGAGAAAAAAATTTGGCAAGGTACTCGTTAATTTCAACTGTGCTTTAATTGCAGTTTATCTGTTTGATTATTGGCAAATATCTCACCCATACTTGAGACTTTGTAACAAATAGAATTACTATTATTTATTTTTATCAAGCGAGCTTATTGCTCGCTATTTTTATGTCTTTGAATACGAAATCATATTTTTTTAGTCTATTCACAAAAAAAATATCAAATAATCATTAAATATAGAATAAATTTTGTATTTTTATGATATGTGTTTTTGTTTGTTTATGTTGATCGGATAATTTTCTGAAAATGATATTTTATAAATATTTTGTCACGAGGATGTCACCTCCCTAAATTATATTATGTATAGAGCGAATCAAACATTTATCATACATCTATCATAAATTATGTCTTTTGTAAGTGATTTATCAGGGAACGACAATCTTCTAGATTTACGGGCACCATCTTTAACACAATTACGTAAAAGAATTGGTGCAATATGGCTTCGTAGAATTAGTCTGGTAGCTGTAGACGGAATGTGTCTAGGTTTAGCCTGGGATATGGCACAGACATTTAGTATATGCTTTAATATTGATTGCTTTGAGCCAAAAGATTCGTTTTTTGTGTTGTCAATTATTGCGATTCAACTTTGTCTGATTGCAACTCAAGGATTATATGAATCTGGGGAAAAGCGGCGCGACTATATTAGTTTAATTAAAACAGTCACATTTTCCTATTTCCTGCTACTGCTTTTCGGATATTTGTATTTACAAAGTAACTTATTTCCTCGAGAAACTTTCATTGCAGTATGGCTGTTAAGTATAGCGATAAATTGCTCGGGGAGATTTATGCTAGACGCTGCCATAATGCATCTGAGAAAGCAAAATTTAATTACTTGTCCAACTTATCTAATTTGTTCTCCAGAAGAGAGGAATAAAGCCGTCCAACTCTTAGAAAAACAGAACTGTTATAACCTTACAGGTTGGAGAAATGTTAAATCAATTGCTTCATCAAAAGGTAATTTAGCTGCGACTGTAGATGAAATTATCCGTCAAGGAGTAGCAGAAGTGTTTGTCTGTTCCTGGCAGTCAATAGAAAATAGAATGTATCTTTACTGGAAATTACGAAATGCTGGCGTTATCTTGCATGTTCTACCAATTGAGTTACAAGCTGTAGAGCAAAGATTAGAATTAAAAATGCTTGGCGGCATCCCAATCTTGAATTTTTTACCCCCAACTATTACAGGTAGTGATTTCTGGATAAAACGGTACTTTGATTTTTGGAGTTCGGCACTGTTTGTTTTACTTGCATCACCAATTTATCTGTTAATTGCTTTACTCATCAAATTAGATTCTCCAGGTCCAATTTTCTATAAACAAACTCGTGTTGGTTTACATGGAAGATCTTTCAAAGTCTGGAAATTCCGCACAATGGTGACAAATGCAGACGAATTACAAAAACAGCTAGAAGCAGATAATGAAACAAAAGATGGAATCCTGTTTAAAATCAAAGACGATCCCCGCATTACCAGAGTTGGAAAATTTCTCCGTCAATATAGTTTAGATGAATTTCCCCAACTGTTTAATGTTCTATTCGGAGAAATGAGTTTAGTTGGGCCTCGTCCTTTACCTGTAAGAGATGTACAAAAGTTTTCCGATCACCACTTCATTCGTCAAGAAGTTCTCCCTGGAATTACAGGTTTATGGCAAATCTCCGGACGCTCTGATATTATCGACTTTGAGAAAGTGATTGGCTTAGATAAAACCTACATGGAGAATTGGTCGCTTGCATTGGATTTGCAAATTATCCTACAAACTATCAAGGTTATTTTGGAGAAAAAAGGAGCCTATTAAAGAAAGTTTTGTTGCTCTCATCTACTTTAACAAAAACAATTTATTAAAAAATAAAAGAGACGTTGTATGACAACGTCTCTTTTATTTTTAATTTTATACATTTTTTATATCTTTCCTTACTTGACAAAAAGCCGCTTCAGTGGAGTTGCGATATTTATCAAACCATAGGAATAATAGCGGAAATACATCCTATCTTGGCACCAAAATTTTTATTTTCATAAACAAACTCGCTGTAGTCAGCTAAATCATCAATTCCAACCAAGTTGAGGATAATTTCAGTTGCTAACCAAAAAGACATTTTTACTAATAACTTTTGCCAACGTATATTCATAATATCCTCTCTTGAATAATAAAGTCGGAAAGATAATTTTTAAACCCTTATTCTGTATTAGTGTCAGGAAACGTATGTTATGCAGTTGTAGGATTGATATGTCGGAAAATTAATTCTGTGTTGTTTTCAATATGAGTCTCAGATAGGTAGATTCACATCTTGAACTATTCGAGGGCAAGAGCCAGAGGCTCTCTCGCTAGTTCCCAGGCTGAGCCTGGGAACTAACATCAAAATGTTTAAATCAATGAAGCACCCCTCGATATGCGGAAAATGTAAACCAACGAATCAAATAAATTCAATCAAATAGTGATTGATAGACGGGTAAAATACATCCGTCTTTTTATTTAACGTAAATAAGCGCGTACCTATGGTGAAGCGAACTAAACTGTATACTTTAAAAGTAAACCATTATTGAAGAAAATAAGGTATATCAACAATTGATTGAAACCCAATTAATCTCTCAACAATTCTTGTAATTTGTTATCAACAACTGCAATATACTTAGAATTGTTAATTGTTTCTGCAGATAATCTTCCACTATCAATACCATATTGAACTACATCTTTACCATCGATTTCGCCAAATTTAACGGCATTCAATAATGAATTGTAACCAGAAAGACCTTCTAATTGTCCTCGATATGCAAATGTTACTAACTTAAAAGGAGTGACATTTGTTACTGTTTTGTTTTGTGTAACGTTGGAATTGCCGGTTGTTTCGTTTGCAAAAGCGGGTAGTGCAGTGGTAGTTCCAATTAAAATTGTTCCGATGGCAGCAACCATTAAACGTACCATAATTTCGCTCCTCTATTTAGTAACTTTGTGGAAATCAATTTGTTTTCCTTGATTTACATGATGGTGCATTAAACTGAGAACCCAATAAATGCTAAATGAGAAATTGATGAGAGGTAATTGAGAAATCAGTAAGTACACTAAGTGTAATTTAATGCTATTACTAACTTTTAACGAAGCATTTGACGAATTTATAAAGTTAAATAACTTACATTCTAAAACAGGATATATCGTAAATTACCAGAGCATTTACAAGAAAACAAACAGAAAAACATCTCCATTGCACAGATGAAGCTATAAGGTAGTAGTCCAATTAATTCCGATGGATTGATGAGACGTAGCAGTGCTACGTCTCCCGACGTTTGGAAGAAAACGAATCCGTCAAAATTAACGCAACAGATCATTAGGTTGGGTTTGACGAAGTGAAAATTGCAGAGTGAGGGGGTAGAAAAGAACTTTCATTTACAGCTATTAACCAAGAGCCGCACCTCCGGTGATGAACCGCAGCTTTGTTGAATGCTACGTTTCACTACCCTTCGGGAATATCTAAGCCTTCGGTGAACAATGAACATTCAACTCGCTGTAGGCACTTACAGCGTTTTGCAAGTAGATTAGGTACATTCCCCCTGCCCCCTGCCCCTGCTCCCTGCCTTATAAAGAATATATGTGTACCTCATTTATATGAAATCTGCTGTATTGGTTCGGGTATTTGCAAGATATTACATGGGAACTAAATTCTGAAACATAGTTCCAAAATGATAATTTTACTTTTATTTAGGGAATACTAACTACAAGGAAGTTCATCTACACATATTGAACAAGTAGTTATGAAAAAATTAGTGAATAATATTATTCCCGAGCAAATAAAAGCACCCATTAGGTCGTCAAAGTTATTTCAAAATATACATAATAAAATTCATGCCAGTCAATTAGCCGTTTCGGGTAAAAAACTAGATATTTGTGCCAGTGAGGTTGCACTCTATCTACTTTATGCTGGTAAAAAAAAATATGTGCTACGAGATAAAGTTTGTATTGAAGTTGGTAGTGGATGGTTACTAACTCATGCGTTAGTATTTTACCTTCTGGGGGCAAAAAAAGTTTATGCAACGGACATTGAACCATTATTACAGACTCAATATATTTTTGATGCCATATCTAAATCTGTTGATTGGAGTATATTAGATAGCTTGTCTAATTTTGAAGATCGAGCATTAGTTGAATCGCGTTTGTCCAAATTACTTGCAGTTAAAAGATTTTCAATAGAGGTATTAAAAGATTTTGGTATAGAATATATTGCCCCAGTTGATTTATCGATAAAACTACCTATTGAAGAACAGTTAGATTTTATATTTTCAAAATCGGTATTAGAGCATGTACCGGTAGATGATGTTATACCACTATTAAAAAATCTTGCTAACGAACTTTCTGAAGATGGTTTTATGTTTCATTTAATTCATTTAGAAGATCACAAAGATTTAGAAAATAAGCCATTTGATTTCTTAACTTATTCACAGGAATTTTATTCAAGAGACTTGCAAACAAGGTGGGGAAATCGAATTCGTAGAAGTCACTGGAAAGAAATATTGTCTCAGATAGAAACTTTAGATTCCAAATTTGTATTTGAGTGGTCTTCTAAATATAAGTCATTACCGACTGAAATTCATCCCTGTATTCGATATATAGATGAAGAAGACTTAAGAATATCTCATATCGGTGTTTATCTAAAACGGACACCTTCTAATACTATTTCTTTATAAACATGCGCTTAATTAAGTCCACCCAGGTGGGCTTTATAATTGTAGCTCCAGCCTTCTAGTGTCCCATTAATTCCGATGGATTCGTTTTCTTCCAAACGTCGGGAGACGTAGCACTGCTACGTCTCTACATAGTTACCGGAAAAACAAACCACTCAAAATTTTCGGAGATATCTACTAATTAAAGTTTTTTAACACTTCCACCAATTTCTCAATATGACTTGCTTCATGAGTAGCCATCAGGGAAATACGAATCCGACTTGTGGGAACTGTAGGAGGGCGAATTGCCGGAGCAAAAATTCCCGAGGATTTGAGATAATTTCCTATTTTTAATGCTTCTGCTGCACTGGCTACTTGAAAACAAATAATCGCTGATTCTGAAGGTAATATTTCCAAGCTTGGCTTCGGAGAAAGCATTAAATCCTTCAAATAATTTACATTTCTCCACAATTGATTGCGACGAGTGGATTCTTCCTTAACTATCTTAATTGCTTCCAAAGCCGCAGCCGTGTCACCCGGTGAAAGTGCAGTAGTGTAAATCCAAGTGGGGGCACGATTTCGTAAAAAGTCAATTAAATTCTGACTTCCGGCGACATAACCACCCAAACTACCCAAAGCTTTACTCAAAGTTCCAACTTGAATTAACTGCCTATGGGTACAACCGAAATATTCTACACAACCAGCACCAGTTTCTCCTAATACTCCAGTAGCGTGAGCTTCATCCACCAACAACATACAGTTAAATTCGTCAGCAACATCCAATAGTGCAGGTATTGGGCACAAATCCCCATCCATGCTGAAAACACTATCAGTAATTATCAAACAGCGTCGATAATGGTGCCGCAATTCTTGCAACTTACTTTTTAAAACAGTAACATTGCCATGGGGGTACTCAATAACCTCAGCACCACTAAGAATTGGCCCACCCTTCAAACTCGAATGATTGTACTCATCAGAAAAAATAATATCGCGCTTACCAACTACAGCAGTAATTGCACCCAAATTTGCTAAATATCCCGAACTGAACACTAAAGCATCTTCTGTTTGTTTGAGAGATGCGATCGCCATTTCCAAATCAGCGTGTAATTCTCTATGCCCGCTGAGTAATCTAGAACCAGTACTACCAGTTCCTAAATTTTGAATAGCAGTAGTTGCAACCTGAATTAAACGTTCATCCCCTGCCAAACCGAGATAATCATTGCTAGCAAAATTAATTACCTCACGTCCCGACAACATCACCGTAGCACCACTATTACCGTGAATAGACTGTACCGAACGATACCAATCAGCACGGTGAATAGTTGTCAAAGATTGCTCTAGCCAAGCATAAGGGTGCATATCAGTTGATAGTTGTTGGTTGATAGTTGATAGTTGATAGTTGATAGTTGATAGTTGTTAGTTGATAGTTGATAGTTGATAGTTGTTAGTTAACAATCACTAACTTCCAACTGTTCACTGATCATTGATCATTGATCATTGATCATTGATAATTGTTCACTGATTCACTGCTGCTCAGATGTGCGATGGCTTGCTTGATCCAATCTTCGACAAAAGCATCTTTGGGTAATCCAATATCTTCGCCGACGACGTGTAAAGCATAACTGACTTCTTGTGCTGTATAGCCTAAAGCCAGTAGAGTCATTTGCACTTCTTCTAGAATACCTGGTGCGGGGCCACCTGTGGCGACGAAGAAACCAGCATTCTTACGCCAATCAATCAACTTGTTTTTCAGTTCCAAACAAATTCGTTCGGCAGTTTTTTTACCAACACCGGGAGTTTGAATTAATAATTGAATGTTAGCAGCAATAATCGACTGAACTAACTCCGGTAATTCCAAAGTATCCAACAAAGCAATAGCTAAAGCGCTACCAATACCGCTAACGCCGATTAGAAAACGAAATAGATCTCGTTCTGCTGGCGTATTAAAGCCGTAAAGTAATGGTATTTCATCTCGGACTTGATAATGGGTAAAGACTTGTACTTCACCTCCTGTATCCGGTAATTGTTGTGCCAATCGTGCGGGAACTTGTAAATCGTACCCGATACCGTTCACTTCTAAAGTGAGAATTTGACGATTGGCGCTATTTTTCGCGATCCCAGCAACGATTCCTTTGAGATAACTAATCATAAGAAACCAAAGTATTTTAAGCCTTCAATAATTCCAAGAGCACATACATTTTTCGCCAGGTAACGGTGGTTAGCAGGATTTTCATTATGCCATTGGAGTAATTCTTGACGAGCGTTTCCTACAAGGATACCTCGTTCTTCCCCAACAGCAAATAAAGCAATATCATTGCCCGAATCACCGCAAGCTACCGTTCTTTCTGCTACAAAGTTCCACTTTTGGCGGAGAAATTGCATTGCCTGACCTTTATCGCTACGACTGGGTACAATGTCAAGGTCAATACCACTGCTGTAGATTAATTTGACATCTAAACCACATTTGTGCAACATAGATTCCAATTGCGGTAAAACCCCCGTCGCTACAGATTGTTCAAGGAAAAAGCTTACCTTAAATTGACCTTGTTCTGTGTCTGGTTGTGGACTTAACTCCGAAAATTCAGCAGTTTTAGATAATACCACTTCTCGGTTCCATCCTTGAGAAAGTTTTTCTGACCAACTAGAATCAGGTGTATCGCTTTTATCTAAGTAAATTTCCGTTCCTACGGATAAGACTAAAGCATCTGGATCTATCAGATTTTTTTCCTTTCTTAGCTCTTCATATAGAACTGGCGATCGCCCTGTAGCATATACAATTTTAGTGGCATATTCTTGGCGGTGTCGGCTCAACAGTTGCTCTAATTCTCTAAGTGCGTCATCATCACCGACAAAAGTGTTATCTAAGTCCGTTACGAAGAGAAATCTAGCCACGTTTCTTAATCCCCTGTGTCAGCTTTACCATCTGCATAGTTTATGCTGTTTTGGACATTAGTGGTTAGTTATTAGTTGTTAGTGGTTAGTTGTTAGATAGATAGATAAGCTAGTAAAAACCATTGCTGAAATTAGAAGTCTGTTGAAAAAATAATTGTGAAAATCGAATTTGTTATTTAGTTGTAGGGTGTGTGACGCTTTAACAAATATAGTAGGACATATTTTAGCTTGTAGCGTCACGCACCGAGGAAAAAATGCGAAAATATCGTAATGTTAAAAATGGAATTGTTCGGGTTGTAAAATTAAGGTGACATAATCTTACTATATCTCTACATCAATTGTTTTCTAGCATCTAAAAACTTAAGTTGCTGATACAAACATTGAATTTGCGGTAAGTTAACACCTTTCTCTTGGGCTTTCCGTAGTGGCTTGCCGAAAATCGCTTCAATTTCTAAGGGACGATTTTGATCGTAGTCAATTTTCATGCTGGTGCTGTAAGGTTTCATTTTTATGGTATGACTAATCATTTTTTGAATAAAATTTTCATCAATTATCCTTCCGTTACTTTCTGCACCTGCGACTACTTCATGCATTAGTTGTTCAACTAATTTACGAGTATAAATATCCGCCATTAATTCATCGGTAGTAGCTTCAAGAACTACAGAAAGTCCGTTATAAGGGATATTCCACACTAATTTTTCCCAACGTGCTTTGCTTAAATCTTCTGTTAATTCAATCTTAATCCCAGCGTTTTCAAAGTCTTCTTTTAGGAACTGCATTCTATCTGTAATTCCTACCGGGTTATAGTTTGCGGCGTATTCTCCAAATTTAATTTCTCCGTAGTCGAGGTGACGGATATGTCCTGGTGCTATTTTATTGGAACATAGAAAACATAACCCACCCATGACTTTGTCGTTACCGACAATTTCTGCAATTTCTTCTTCGATACCAAGTCCATTTTGCAATACCAAAACCACACCATCATCTTTAACGACAGTTGGTAACATTTGTGCCAGTAAATGGTTTTGAGTCGTTTTAAGTGCAATGATTACCACATCACACCTGGGCATTTTCTTTGCATCGCTATAAGCATTAACTTGGGGTAGCTTAAAGTCACCATTTTTTGACTCAACTATTAAACCATGTGAAGAAACTTGTTGATAATCCCGATGCAATAAAAAATGGACGCTACTACCAGCTTTTTGTAATTTAGCACCGTAGAATCCTCCTAATGCACCAGTTCCCAGAATCGCGTATGTACGGTTAGACATGGAATCAATAAACAGTTCTAGATTATCAATAAATAATGTCTCATACCTCATGTCACGGGAAAGAACTTATAACTCTTTTACCTTCCCATTCTAATTTTGCCATTCTACGTAGCATAGGATACAACTGACTAGAAACTTTTTGATCCAGTAGTATCAGGTGCTAAGTAAAACTATGGAAAATAATTCACAAGAGAAATTAATCTCATCTATCGCTCCAATGGAAGCTGGGAGTGCAAATACCACCATCAATCCAAAAGTTACGGTTAATTTGGCGAAAAGCTTTGGGGGTGAGTCTAGTGATGAAGGTTTTGGGGTTGATGTAGATAAGGAAGGCAATATTTACATTACCGGAAGTTTTGAAGATAGTGTTAGTTTTGGTGATGATATTACTCTTGAAAGTAACGGTAGAAGTGATGCAATAGTAGCCAAATTAGATGAAGCTGGGGAAGTTGTATGGGTTCAGCAATTCGGTGGTGTTTCTGCTGATGAAGCAAAAGATATTACTGTAGACGAAGCTGGAAATACTTACGTGACTGGAAGATTTAAAAGTAGTGTTATCTTTGGTAAGCCAACATCTTTTAAGGAGGAAGATAACTTAGAAGAAGATAACTTAGAAATGGTTGTCGCCGATGGAGAATCCGACGACAGCGAAGAGGAAACAGAAGAAACTAGTATTACTCTTCAGAGCATTGATGATGAAGATATCTTTGTTGCTAAGTTAGACAGCAGCGGTAAAGTAAAATGGGCAAAAAGCTTTGGGGGTGAATCCCGTGACTATGGTGAAGGTATTACCGTCGATAAGTTGGGTAATAGCTATATCGCCGGTAGATTTTTAGATACCGCCACTTTTGGTGAAGAAAACAGCTTTACAAGTGAGAATTCTTTTAACGGTTATGTCGCCAAGTTAGATGAAAATGGCGAGGTTGTATGGGCAAAAAACTTTGGGGGTGAATCTTCCGATCGAGTTAATAGTATTACTGTTGATGAGGAGGGAAATACTTACGTTACAGGAAAATTTCAAGGTACTGCTGATTTTGATGATATTCCCCTGACAACTAACAGCAATGATGATATTTTCATCGCCAAACTGGATCCAAGTGGCAAGGTTGAATGGGCAAAGAATTTCGGTGGTACATCTGATGACGAAGGTTATGATATTACTATAGATAAGGCAGGAAATACATACATTACTGGGTATTTTAGAGGAACTGCGACTTTTGGCGATACTACTTTAAAGAGTAATGGTTCAGAGGATGGTTTTGTTGCCAAGTTAGATCCAAACGGTAATGTTCAATGGGCGAAGAAGTTTGGTGGAGATAGTAGCGACGAAAGTTTTGGTATTTCCCTTGATGAAGCAGAAAATATTTACCTGACGGGAAGCTTTGAAGATACAATCGAATTCGGCGGCACTACCCTTACAACAGAAGATGACGATGAAGATAATCAAGATGTCTTTATCGCCAAGCTAGATAAAATGGGGATGGTGAAATGGGCAAAACAATTAGGTAGTGATTCCGCAGATGAAGGTTTTGGTATTGCTGTTAAGGGAGACAGCGAAACCTACGTTACGGGAAGTTTTGAGAATACAGCACAAATTGACGGTACCGAAATAACTCAGGCAGGTGAAGAGGATGTTTTCCTTGTCAAACTTGTCGAGGAAATGCCAGAAGTAACTCTAGCTGTATCATCACCATTGAGTATTGCCGAAGATGGTGATGAGGGCGGAAATACCCAACCTGTGAGTATTCCTGAAGATGGTGATGAGAAGCTAACTTATACTTTTACTCGCACCGGCGGAAATACCGATCCTTTAACGGTTAATTTCATGGTTGGTGGTGATGCTATTTTTGGGGAAGACTATACCCAAACTGGTGCACAGAGTTTCACCTCTACCGAAGGAACGATCGCCTTTGCACAGGGAGAAACTACTACTAGTATTACTATTGACGCTACAGATGATACGGCGATAGAGCCAGATGAAACGATCAATTTAACTTTAGTCGCTGCAAACAAAAACAATAAAGACACAGAAAAACCGACTGAAGAAACCCCAGAAACAAAACCAGAAGAAGCAACTGAAACCACTGAAGTTCAACCACAAGAAGCAGTTGAAGAAAGGGAAATTGAACCAGAAAATGTTGGTAAATTAATGCAAGCTATGGGGGTTGATTACAAAATTGCTACAGCTTCCCCAGTCATCGCTAAAATTACCAATGACGATCAACAAACCACTGGTGGCGGTGAGAATCCCGGTGGCGGAGAAAATCCTGGTGGCGGAGAGAATCCTGGCGGTGGAGAAAATCCCGGTGGTGGTGAGAATCCCGGTGGTGAAAGTACTCCTGGCGGTGGAAGTAATCCCGGTGGTGGGGCGAATACCGGCGGTGGAGCTGTTAGAAGGGCAGCCACTAAAATATCAAAAAGCGATAAAACACCTACACTCGATGGTGATACAGCAACAATCAGATTTCTACTCCAAAGGAGTGAAGGTGGCTCTGTAAACGAAATCGCCTTATTTAAAGTAGATAACGAAATAGGTTCAATTAACGGAGTTAATCCCTCGGATTCCAACTACATAGAAGTAGCTTTACAAAATTCTAGGACGGTTTTCTCCGTTTTACCAAATCCCCCCCAAGGCTTTGCAAGTAATCCTAGTCGAACAATTGAACTAAATGACAGCGAAAATTTCCGCTTCTTAATGGTTGAAGACGGTACGTTAGATGGTTTGCGTAAAGGTTCAGTTGATTCATCACAAGTACGTTTGTCAAGTTCCTTGGAAGTATCTGATATCGGTGATAGTAACTTTGATTTGGGTTTCTCCGAAGATGCTGGAGACGGCGACGACATAACCATACAAATGCAATTGGATAACCAAGCCACCATAGCCATAGGTACCGACTTGCAAAATCAGGAACAAGGTGAAGTTATAGACTTGAGAAGTGTAACTACCAAACAAACGGCAACATTTACAGTTAACCGCGAAGCTGAAAATGATAACGAAGTTGTTTTCTACAGAATTGCAGACGCTGACGGGGGTATCGACACCAATAACGACGGCGTAGCAGATGTACTTCCTGGAGACTCAGGTTATATTACTGCTGCGATCGAAAACCGCGTTGATGGTATCAACCTCACAGTTGCCAACGAAAATACAGCGGAATTTACAGGTGAATTTGAAGCAGGATCGCTATTTGCGCCAATGGTTATCGTTGATGGTACTATCGATGAACTCTTAGATAACGATCCTGACAACGATCCCGTAGTTTTATTCCCCTATACTGATGCTAATCCGAACCAATTAGATCATGTAAGAATGCTAGGAGATAATATTTTCGCATTCGAGGATTTAATTGAAAATTCGGATAATGACTTTAACGACATAACTGTTAGCGTGAAGTTTGGTTAGGGGTTAGTTGTTGGTTGTTAGTTGAACAACTATCGACTAACAACTATTCCTATGCCGCGATAGCGAAGAGGGGGAGGAGTAAGAGCGAAATCAAATTCTTGTAGGGTGTGTTAGATGCACGACTATATTCGATTAAAAAGTATAATCTTAGTGCATCTAACGCACCAACAACAATAATCTTAAGAAAGCACCACAGCGGTTGTACAGTTATCGTTAAACCTATGGTAATCTATGTATATCTGTAAATGCTATGAATATGCATAGATTAGACGACTTGGTGACAATCGGAGAAGCTTCTAAATTAAAAGGTGTAAGCATCGATACGCTGCGCCGATGGGAGAGAGAAGGTAAAATAGTTCCGCACAGAACGGAAGGCGGGGATCGTAGGTATAAAGTTGCCGATCTTCTGCAAATTAATCAACCAGAAAAAACTAGATTTACTGTTTGTTATGGGTGAGTAAGCACTAGAGAAAAGAAAGACGACTTGCAGCGCCAACTACTGGTATTAGAGTCCTTCTGCCAGCAAGAAGGCTTGGAAAACATTCATATATTAAAAGATATTGGATCGGGTATGAATTACCGCAAGAAAGGACTCCTCAAACTAGTTGAGATGCTTCAACGCGACGAGATAGAAAGACTAGTGATTACCGATAAAGACCGACTACTTAGGTTTGGCTCTGAGTTGATATTTGCTTTGTGCGAGTTAAACCATGTGCAAGTAACTATACTCAATCGTCCGACGGATGTAGAACCTGAGAAAGAATTTGTCGATGATATCCTATCAATCCTGACGGTTTTCAGTGCAAGACTTTATGGGCGTAGAAGCACAAAGAATCTAAAGAGGATGCAGGTTTTGCATGATGCTACAAATGAAATTCTAGAAAATACATAGATTGAGTGTCGATAAACCTAGCAAAACTGTGTATGATTTAAATATGGTCGTTCACCGAAGGTGGTGCAAAAACATTCATGAGATGAGTTGAGATGGCAAGCAAAAAGAAGAAAGAAAAACTTACTGACTATACTTACACGCAGGTTATTCCTGTAATGTCGGTTGCAGACCCAGAACAACTGATCTCTATCGCCGACCGTCAAGGGCGCTGCCGCGCTACAACCTACAACAAATTAGGTAGCTTGCAAGGCTGGGGGCTGCACTGGAAAGGTGCAGACAAGATAGTGCGCGAACTATGCCCACCCCAACAAGAATTGCCTGGAAAGCTGCGTGAATGGGCGGTCAATGACTGCTTCAAAGCGATTTCAGCGCAACAGGAAGCAGCAAAGGTGTTTATTCGTCGCGAAATATGGAGAAGATATCCACACACCTGTGTCGAGAAAGCACGCAAGTCCTGGCATGAGGAGCAAGTCAAAGAACTAGGGGAGAAGTGCAAAAAAGAAGACAAGGAAAGACTTTGGGAGCAAGCGTTAGTAGATTTTCCTGCAAATGAAGCTGAAGTTAGAAGAAACTATTTGTTTGGTTTGTTGTACCAAGACCCTACAAAAGACCCTGAGCTTCATCGCATCTTTAGAAAACTTTATGTTCCTGGACACACTTTCCTTCGGAATCAGATTGTTTACCAAGGTCAAGGATATACTGCAACTCGTCTCAAGAGAAACCTTATATTGTTGGAAGTTCAAGGTTTACGACGTGGACTTCATATTGCTGTAGTTATCCGCACTCAACGCAAACCAACGGGTCAAATTCGGCTTATCCTCAACGACGAAGGTGATTGGGAAGTTCACACACCTTTTACCGACAAAATAGTTGTTAGTGCGGACAAACCAAAGAAAAGAATAGGTCTAGACAAAGGTTACACTGAAGGTTTCTACTCTTCAGACGAAACTGTTATCGCTCCAAATCTAGGAAAAACTCTTTCTCAAAAGACTGCAAAAAGCAACAAGAGAAACAAAAATAGGAATAGATTATTTCAGCACGCACAAAAGCAATCTGATACAGAGAAAGCTGCGAGAATCAAAGCTAGCAATTTAGGTTCAAAGAAGAAAAACAAGCAATTACGTCAAGATAAAGCTACGATTCGTTCCATGATTCGCTCATGTTTGTACGCCTATATCACGCAACCTACTCTTATAGTAGCTGAAGATTTATCTCGCCCTATTTCGGGAAAGAAGCGCAGTATATCGCTCAACAGAAAACTGAACCAGTGGATGAAAGGCGAGCTTCAAGATTCACTGATAGCCATAGGACGCAAGACTGGCAGCACCGTAGCTACAGTCAATTGTGCCTATACGTCGCAAATGGATTCCCAAACGGGTACTCTGCTGGGGAGTAGAAAAGGGGATCGTTTTATCCGTTTCACGGGGGACGTATTGCAAAGTGATTTCAACGCTAGTCTCAACATTCGAGCCAGGTATGACGATCCACGGATTCGCTTATATATGACTTC
Organism: Rivularia sp. (in: cyanobacteria); assembly: GCA_050042755.1. Taxonomy (GTDB): domain Bacteria; phylum Cyanobacteriota; class Cyanobacteriia; order Cyanobacteriales; family Nostocaceae; genus Rivularia. The sequence goes on along the minus strand of JBHJJJ010000037.1, from coordinate 25,603 downwards.
GGATGATGTACGGCAAGTGTTGATGGACTCAACAGTCCGGTACTTGCATTCTATTGGAGAAACTGTCGCTTCTGCCATAGGTCACGGTTGGCTTGCCAGCAAGTTCCACTTTGAAGCAATCAGTTTGGAAGCAAGTATCACCCACAGGGGTTGTGGGTACGTTGAAAATAGTCCGGCAGGGAGTTCCAATCCAGGGAACAACAACGACCAGTATTTACCTGCGGCGCTTGATCCAACAGCAATCATCTCATGAATGTGTTGATCAAAACGCTGATTCTTCAGTTGCCTAGATTTACACAGAATTAGAGAACCCCCCTGGAGACGATTATGAAAAAATTGATTAATCAACCTGATGACTTTGTGCGGGAAAGTTTAGAAGGTATGGCTGTAGCTCATCCCGATTTAATTAAGGTAAATTTTACACCAATTGCTGATTTATGCACCAGGGTTAATAGTTATGGCAGAAGTATGGGTGTAGCGTTGACTTCCTGTACCTTACCCGCAAAAGGTTCGCCGACTTTTGAAATTAGCGATACCTTCGGTGAGCTTCGCTTAACGCGAAATTTAAATGGGTTGCGGCATTCATTTTTAACCAGGAAGGGAACGCATGTCAATAGCTCGGGCGGATGATATTGCAGAAACTCTAGCGCTAGGGATTATTGAAGATCCAGCATATACCTGGACGGTACGACAATGGGATGAATCGCAAGGTGATTGGGTAGATGTGGAATTGACAGATTCACCTTTGGCAAGTGGTAGTAATGTTTTGGCTTTTGTTAATGGGATGGGTGGTACTCCAATTTCGGAGTTGTATATTGTTTATCGGAAGTTAGTAGAAGTTTGTGAAGGGAAAGGATTGAAAATTGTCCGTAATTTAATTGGCTCTTATATGACTTCCTTGGAAATGCAAGGTTGTTCGATTACTTTGCTCAAAGTTGATGATGAAATGGTTAAACTTTGGGATGCTCCGGTGAAGACTGCTGCTTTGAAATGGGGTTAATTGTTAGTGATTAGTGGTTAGTGGTTAGTGGTTAATAAACAACCATCAACTATCAACTATCAACTAACAACCATCAACCATCAACTATCAACTAACAACCATCAATACTTTTTACTTCCGCACAGCGGTATTAGTCGTCACTATCTCTTATAATACTCACTAGAGTAATGGTGAAAATATGCCAGATATAGTTGATATTGCTGTTAGTGCTGATTCTTTTAATACGCTCGTTGCAGCCGTACAAGCTGCTAATTTAGTAGAAACATTAAAAAGTGCCGGCCCTTTTACAGTTTTTGCACCCAATGATGAAGCTTTTGCAAAATTACCTCCAGGAACCATTCAAACTCTGTTGCAAAATATTCCTGGGCTAGCAAGAATTCTCACATATCATGTTGTCGCTGGGAAATTAATGCAGGCTGATTTAGCAAAATTGAAAACTGTAACTTCTGTGGAAGGTTCCCCTATTAAGATTAATTGTAATGATAAATTTGAAGTGAAAAATGCCACAGTTTTAGCAGCAGATATCGAAGCTGATAATGGTGTAATTCATGTGATTGACAACGTTATTCTTATGGGTTGATTTCTAAGTTTCTTTGTTGATATGAATCTCTCTCCCGATTCGGCTATGATGTGTACACAATTCTCTCAGCATAGTTTTCAGCTTTTATAGTCACTTTAAATGGTCATTGCTTCGCACAGCGAACAATGACAGGGTTTTAAGATATTTATCTTATAGTTTCAAATCCAGTTCCAGATAGTATTTTAAAACTTCTGTGTACACTTTAGCCCGGTTGGATTACAGTTTTTGAGGGGATACAAAATAATTTAGCATAGCATGTACTAAAGATTCATCAACAATAAGAAATTATGCAAAAACAAACAATCATCAACTGGCTACAAAAATTCGCCGATACCATAGAAAAAAATAAAGATTACTTAACCGAATTAGATGCAGCTATCGGAGATGCCGATCGCAGTATTAATATGGAACGTAGTTTTAAAAAGGTAATAGAACAATTACCAGCAGTTACCGATCGAGATATTGGTACTATTTTAAAAACCGTGAGCATGACTCTAATTTCTAGTATAGGTGGTGCAAGTGGCCCACTTTATGGAACTTTCTTTTTACGAGCAAGTGCAGCTGTAACTGGTAAACTTTCTTTTTACGAGCAAGTGCAGCTGTAACTGGTAAACAAGAGCTTGATGGAGAAAGTATACTCAAGTTGCTAAAAGCTGGTTTAGATGGAATAATTGCACGCGGTAAAGCACAACTAGGTGATAAAACAATGGTGGATGCTTTACACCCTGCGATCCTTTCTTTTGAGGAAGCTATAAATAATAATATTGCAGTTACAAATGCAATGGAAAAAGCTGTTTTAGCAGCGGAAGAAGGAATGAAAAATACGATCCCAATGATTGGGAAAAAAGGAAGGGCTATCTACCTTGGAGAAAGAAGTACGGGGCATCAAGATCCAGGTGCAACTTCTGTATATTTAATGTTGAAAAGTTTGCATGAAAGTTTAAATGATAGTTGAAAATATCAAAAATTCTACATAAACCATAATTTGTCCGGATAATTTGGGAATACTAAATCTACAGGCGTTAAGGATTTAGCAGTATGGTTAGCATTGTGGGGTATCAAATCTTAGAAGAAATCTATAATGGTTTGAGAACCATTGTATATCGCGCGGTTCGAGAAAACGATCGAAAACCTGTAGTTATCAAACTGCTTAAAAATCCTTATCCGGATTTTAACGAACTGTTGCAATTTCGCAATCAATATACCATCACTCAAAATATCAATTCTCCCATAATTATTAAAAATTATAGCCTTGAAGTATATCAAAATGGCTACGCATTGGTAATGGAAGATATGGGGGGAATTTCTCTCAAAGAGTATTTTAACAATTTAGATATAACGTCTCTCCAAGAATTACTAAAAATAGCAATTACCCTATGCGAAGCACTAGATATTTTAGGGAGATATAGAATAATTCATAAAGATATTAAACCAGCCAATATATTAATTAACCCAGAAACAAAGCAAGTTAAATTAATTGATTTTAGTATCGCTTCATTATTACCCAAGGAAGCCCAAGAAATCAAAAATCCTAACAGTTTAGAAGGGACACTCGCTTATATCTCACCCGAGCAAACCGGAAGGATGAATCGCGGCGTTGATTACCGCAGTGATTTTTATTCTTTGGGTGTTACTTTTTATGAATTACTAACGGGAGAAATACCGTTTAATTCCGATGATGCAATGGAGTTGGTACATTGTCATATTGCCAAAAAGCCTCCAACATTGAAAAAGCTTCATCTTAATTCTCTTCTCGAGAGAAAACCTCACTCTAACCCTCTCCTCGAGAAAAAACCTCACCCTAGCCCTCTCCTTGGTAAGGAGAGGGAAAAAGAAATACCCCGGGTGATTTCAGATATAGTTGTGAAATTGATGGCGAAGAATGCCGAAGATAGATATCAAAGTGCTTTAGGATTAAAGTACGATTTAGAAAAATGTCTTTACCAATTAAAAGATAGTGGTTCCATTGATAATTTTGAAATTGCTCAAAGAGATATTTGCGACAGATTTATTATTCCCGAAAAGCTTTATGGAAGAGAAACTGAAGTTGACGAATTATTAGCAGCCTTTAACAGAGTTTCCCATTCACCAACTACCACGAAATCTAAAGCTGAATTAATATTGGTAGCTGGTTTTTCTGGTATTGGTAAAACTGCTGTAATTAACGAAATTCATAAACCCATTGTTAAACAGCGTGGTTATTTTATTAAAGGTAAATTTGACCAGTTTAATCGTAATATTCCCTTAGATGCTTTTGTACAAGCTTTTAGGGGTTTAATCGAACAATTACTGAGCGATTCGGATGCTCAATTGTCAATCTGGAAATATAACATATTAAAGGCTTTAGGAGATAACGCACAAGTCGTTATTAATGTTATTCCTGAATTAGAAAAAATTATTGGAAAACAACCATCTGTTCCAGAATTATCGGGTAGTGCTGCACAAAATAGATTTAATTTATTATTTCAAAATTTTATAAAATTATTTACAAATAAAGAACATCCTTTAGTTATTTTCTTAGATGATTTACAGTGGGCTGATTCTGCTTCTCTGAATTTGATACAATTACTGATGAGCGACTCGGAAAATGGTTATTTATTATTAATTGGTGCTTACCGAGATAATGAGGTATTTCCCGCTCATTCTTTGATGTTGACTTTATCAGAAATTGCTAAAACAGAAGCAATAATTAACACGATTACATTAGCACCCTTAAAGAAAGAAAATCTGAATCAACTAGTTGCTGATACTCTTCATTGTCCCTTTGAAATAGCACTACCGTTAACGGAAATTATATATCAAAAGACTAAGGGTAATCCATTTTTTAGCACGCAATTTTTGAGAGCGCTCCATGAAGATAGTTTAATTAAATTTGATTTTGATACGGGTTTGTGGATATGCGATATTAGTCAGGTCAGAGCTATTTCACTGACTGATAATGTAGTTGAATTTATGGCATTACAACTACAAAAATTACCAGAATTAACTCAGAATATTTTAAAATTAGCGGCTTGTATTGGCAATAAATTTGATTTGAAAACACTGGCAATAGTTTCTCAAAAATCTGAAAATGAAACAGCCGAAAATTTATGGAAAGCTTTAGAATCTGGTTTTATTTTGCCTACTAGTGAAGTTTATAAGTTTTATCTTGAACCTGAAAAAAAGCAAAATAAATTACTTCGAGAACAGGTTGTAAGCTATAAATTTTTACATGACAGAATTCAACAAGCTGCTTATTCTTTGATTCCCCAGGAGCAAAGACAAGTTACTCATTACCATATTGGACAACTGCTACTGGAAAAAATTCCTCCAGAATCTAGAGAAGATAGAATTTTTGAGCTAGTTAATCAATTAAATTATGGAGTTGCTTTAATTAACAAACAATGCAAACGAAATGAATTAGCCCAACTCAATCTTATTGCTTGTTGTAAAGCTAAAAGTGCTACCGCGTATCAAGCTGGAAGAGAATATGGGAACATCGGATTATCTTTGCTAGGAGAAAATAATTGGGAAATAGAATACGAAATGAGTTTAGCCTTCCACAATGAATTGGCTGAATTAGCTTCTCTATGTGGTGACTTTGAAGCGATGGAAAAATTTGTGGAAACCGTCATCCTCAAAGCAAACTCTTTAGTAGAACAAGTCAACGTTTATCGAATTAGAATTCAAGCAAAGTTTTCTCAAAATAAGCTTGGCCAAGCAATTACTATAGCGCGTTATTTTTTGCAAAAATTGGGCGTTACTTTTCCTGAAAACCCCACCGAAAATGTTATTCAACAAGAATTCGCGGAAATTGAACGATTGATTGGGAGCCGGAAAATCGAAGACTTGGTTGATTTACCCATAATGACCGATGCTGAAAAAATTGCGATCGTTAATATTGCTTGTAGCATTACACCAACTGCTTACATTGCGGGTTCAGCTTTACTTCCTTTATTGGTTGCTTTGTCGGTCAAGCTTTCAATTGAGTATGGTAACAATGTCGCTTCACTTTATCCCTATGTTTTATACGGCAATATAGCTTGTAATATACAGCTAGATGTAGATACAGGATTTCAGTTTGGTCAGCTAGCAGTGGAATTAGTTGACAAATTTAATGCCAAAGCTATCAAATCAAATATTCTGGGTACAGTAGCATGTTTCACTTTACACCGTAAGTCCCACATAAGAGAAACATTACCGTTGATGCAACAAACTTATACGGTTGGTCTGGAATTCGGTAGTTTAGAATTTGTTGGATACGGTGCTCATTTATATTGTCTTTCTTCCTTATTGTGTGGTGAAAATCTAACTAATTTGGAGCAGGAAACTCGAGCTTACTATAAGAGTTTGCAACAATTAAACCAATTAACAACAGCTAATTACTGTCGAATTTATTGGCAGTCAACTTTAAATTTACTGGGAAGCGATAATCCGAGTAATTTATCTGGAAAAGCTGTGAAAGATTCAGAATTATTACCTTTACTAATAGAAGGTAATGACTTATTAGGATTATTTGTCTTCTATTTAAATAAAGTCATCCTTTGTTACTTGTTTGGAGATTTTGATAAATCTATCAATAATTCGATAGAAGCAAGAAAGTATGCAATTGCTACCACTGGAATGATAGTCAAGCCAGTGTTTTATTTCTATGAATCTTTAACTATCTTAGCAAATTGGAATTTGCAGTCAAATGAGAATCATTCTTTACTCCAAATACTGGAAGAAAATCAATCAGAATTACAACAACAATGGGCAAATTATGCTCCAATGAATTATCAACATAAAGTTGATTTAGTAGAAGCTGAAAAAGCACGAGTTTTAGGACAGAAATTAAAAGCAATCGAATTATACGAAAAGGCTATATCTGGAGCCAAAGAAAATGAGTTCATTCAAGAAGAAGCCCTTGCAAATGAGCTTGCAGCTAAATTTTACCTCAATTGGGGTAAAGAAAAATTTGCAGCCGTGCATATGCAAGAAGCCTATTATTGCTATGCTCGGTGGGGAGCTAAAGCCAAAACTGATGATTTAGAACAACGCTATCCCCAATTACTGACACCAATTTTACAAAACCAAAACAACGATTTTCAAAACGTTCTCAATTCAACCATTCAAACAATCAGTTCCAGTCGCAATAATATTTCTCAAGCTCTAGATTTTGCTAGTATTTTGAAAGCATCACAAGCCTTATCAAGCAAAATTAAATTAGAACAATTAATTTCTCAGTTAATGCAAGTGGTAATGGAAAATGCTGGGGCGAAAAAAGTGGCTTTACTATTACTCAAAAAAGAAAATATAATACTCGAAGCTTTAGCTGATATAAACACAGGAGTGGCATTACTCAAAATACCATGTGAAGATTGTCAAGAAGTTCCCATTACCATAGTTAACTACGTTAAACGCACTTTAAAGACAGTTTTGTTAGATGATGCCACTACAACAAATGATTTTATCGCCGATTCATATTTACTAGACAAACAACCTAAAAGTTTGTTGTGTATGCCGATTTTAGGTCGAGGTAAATTGATCGGCTTGCTATATCTTGAAAATAGATTGACCATTGGTGCATTCACACAAAATCATTTAGAAATTCTCAATTTACTCATCACCCAAGCAGCCATTTCTTTAGAAAATGCTCAACTATATAATAAATTAGAAACATATTCTCATACATTAGAAGAAAAAGTTCAAGAACGAACTATTGAAGTAAAGCAAAAAGCAACTCAAATTGAATCAGCTTTGCAAGAATTACAACGCACTCAAGCCCAATTGATTCAAGCCGAAAAAATGTCTAGCCTAGGGCAACTTGTTGCTGGAATAGCACACGAAATAAATAATCCGATTAGTTTTATTTACGGTAATCTTACCCCAGCAAGTGATTATACTTTGGATTTAATTGAATTAATTAATTTATATCAACAACTGTATCCTCAACCTCTACCAGAAATTGAAGAAAAAATTGAAGATATAGAACTTGATTATTTAATTGACGACTTACCAAACCTACTTGATTCCATGCAAACAGGTGCGAATCGTATTCGTGAAATTGTTTTGTCATTACGGAATTTTTCTCGCTTGGATGAAGCTGAATTCAAAGCTGTGGATATTCATGAAGGAATTGATAGCACTCTGTTAATTTTGCAGCATCAACTGGATTCAAATGAAAAATATTCAGAAATTAAAGTAATTAAAAAATACAATCAACTTCCACAAGTTAACTGTTATGCTTCTGAGTTAAACCAAGTATTTATGAATATTATCGGTAATGCGATTGACGCTTTACGTCAGAAACAGGAGAAAAAACCTCAGATTAAAATTAATACTTCACTCAAAGATGAATATAACGTATTAATTAGTATTGGTGATAACGGTGTTGGTATTAATCAGTCTGTTTTAAATAAAATATTCGACCCATTTTTTACCACAAAACCCATTGGTAGCGGTACGGGTTTGGGATTATCCACTAGCTATTCGATTGTGGTTGAAAAACATGGGGGTAAATTAAACTGCGTTTCTACTCGGGGAAAGGGAACAGAGTTTATTATTGAGTTACCCCTCAAATCATGTCCGCTTAAACACTTGTAATAAAAAGGGCGGGGAGCAAGGGGAAAAGAGGATTTTTGCATAGATTCTGGAATAATAATTAATTATCCGGACTTGATATCAAATCACCATCGGAATATTACTGACGAAGTAAAAGAACAATATAGTTCCTTCTTTGAGAGTTTTCAGGAGAATGGAGTAGCTGTTGTCTCCGCACCTTAGTAAATTTAATTACTTTCTTCTCCCCTTTACGATCGCTGGTGTTAAGTGAGGGGGAGAGTTTATTTGCTGAACTATTGATGGGTGTGATAATTGTTAATTGTCTTGTAAAGTTTCAATCATTAAATCAACTTGTTGCTGTCGCTCTTGTAAAAAGTTTTCACATTCCCGTAAAGACTTGACAGCAATACCAAACTGTTCAAAAACTTCTTCTAACTCTAATTCTCCTGCTTCAATGCGAGATATTATAGTTTCAATTTCTGCGACTTTGGTTTCGTAATTCCAATTTTTTTTCATGGTGATAGCATTTTTCTATTTATTACACCCCTCTCCTTTTTAAGGAGAGGGAAAAGGGGGTGAGGGGTTCCCATAAGATTTTTTTTCTTCTAAAAAAATTCTTATGGGTACCCGCTCCGGTTGAGAATTTTATGGTATATGAAGGGCGAATTATCTTTAATCTTTAACTTCTATAACTTTTACCTTCAACCCACCTTGACTTAATTGTATTAATAACTCTTCTCCTACTTCTAATTCCGAAGCATCCCGAACAATATTTCCATTTTCTTCTCTTACCACTGCATAGCCACGTTGTAAAACTGCCCTAGGGTTTAAAGTTATTAATTTTTGTCGTAATATTTCCAAATTCTGCTTTGCTGCTTGTGACTTTGAATTCATTGCTTGTAAAAGTTTTTCGCGCTTCCAACCCAAAGCCTGTATTTCTTGCTCAATTTGTTTATCTAACTGATATCGCACCAAACGATTCTGCAATGTTTGTAATTTATTCCCAGCCGATTCCACCGAATAATTAATTACTTCAGATAAAGTAGTAACCCGAGCATAATGTTGATTATATAAATCGTAGAGGGATGGTACAACTAATTCCGCAGCGGCAGTGGGAGTATGTACGCTTTCATCAGCAGCCAAATCCGCTAAAGACTCATCTCGTTGATGCCCAATACCAGTAATTATCGGAATAGAACAATCTGCCATCGCCCTTACCACTCGCTCATCATTAAAGCAGGCTAACTCTTCAACTGCGCCTCCACCACGTGCTAATATCAAGACTTCCCCACGTCCATCATTTTCCACTCTTTGAATTGCTTTAACAATAGAATTCGGCGCTTGTTCACCTTGTACCGTCGCGGGGGAAAATAAAACCTGTAATCCGGGATACCGAGACTTAAGTGTTTTCTTGATATCACCCCAAGCCGCAGCAGTAGGAGAAGTGACAACAGCGATCGTTTGCGGATGAGTAGGAAGCGGTTTTTTTCTTCGAGTGTCAAACAAACCTTCCGCATCCAAACGGTTTTTTAATTGTTTGTAACGCAAAGCCTGCAAACCTTCACCTGCGGGTATAGCTTGCCACACACTAAGCTGATATTCTCCCCGTACCGGATAAAGTCTAATGCTACCTAAAACAATCAATTGCTCCCCAACAGTAGGCATTTGGGCAAGTCTTGAAAGTTGAGTTTTCCAAGTCACGCATTTAATAGAAGCATCACCATCGGTATCTTGCAAAGTAAAAAATAATCACGCACGATGGTTGTTTGCGCTGGAAACCTCACCAGTTACCCAAACTTGTCGTAATATTGAATCTTGTTCCAACAGCAATTGGATATAGTCAGTTAAACCAGCCACTGACAAAGCCGAATCGGGAATAAAAGAGCTTTTTTGAGTGGAATTCATGCTTTTTCAGTTAACAGTTAACAGTTAATAGTTATCAGTTATTTGTTAAGAAGTCCATAAATTTAATTCATAGATGTTTGGTTTGGTACCTATCTGTCTACATAAAATGAAATCCCACCCTACTCAACGATAAGGCTATATCGATGATTATCTAAAATATCTCCATGTCTGGTCTAATTATCAGATAATTTGAAATTCATGAACTAAGTAGGTACGTGGGAAAAATTATCGTTATGACGGGCACCCATGACCGAAATATTTTAGATTTTAGATTTTAGATTTTGGATTGAATATTGATTGGTTGAGGGGCCCCTAGTTTTAACTATGGAAAAATCTAAAATCGTTAATCCAAAATCCGAGGGACCCCTAAATTTATTTATGGGGACAATCCTGCGGATGTCAAGCACGGACACGCTACGAAAACCGCAAATCCAAAATCCAAAATTGATTGACAGGGGAGTAGTGAGTAGTGAGATTGAGTAAGCTTTTAAAGTCATTTACATTCTTTTACAAAAGAAGGAAGGAGTTAGAAGGAAGGAGGAAGAAGGATGAATATAATTCAAAACTTTAGTTGTGGGTTTAAAGCCCACTTAAAATAAATATTTATTTCGAGACACGTAGTGCTCGGAAATAATGCGTCCTTATTTCAATCCCACGTTTTTAAACGTGGGTTCAACTTCGGCTCTTCCTTCTTCCTTCGTGAACAAGAGATTCAACTAAGTCTTGAAAATTCAAATAAAAGATTAATTATAAATAATATTTAATCCGGAGAAAAAAAATAAAAATAGTTTTTAGTCGATTCTATCTGTAAACACAGCTATTTTTTATCTTAAATAAAATGTAGTAAATATAGCAAATAAAAAATTTAATATTTTTTTAACATAATAATTGACGTTTGTTACTTTTGAACTATTATGTAAAGAAGTGTTACGCGTTATAGAACCATAGCTAGAGAAAAAATGCCTAGATACTGTGTATTTACCTATCAAACTCCTTTTGAGAATGAACCCTACCAAGAATCAAGTACAGATGATTTAGCAACCGCTAAAAAATACTTTGAATTAGCAAAAGAATGGAACTATATGGTGGTGCTATTCGATGGTGAGAAGACGAAGAATATAGAGACTTACCAAAGTGGCATTGAACATCCCTACGATTGGGAACCGTTTATTTTGATTGGAAACGGATTATAGAGCAATATAGTATTGCTGAACTTAGCAATTAGTTATAGTGGTGAATTTTTTGTAGGCTTCTAAAAAGCCTCATATAGAGATGACATTAAACAATTGCGTTATTCAAAAAATACTGATTTGTTTAAATAAAAAAGCAACTATTCGTTTCTATTTGTGAATATCCCTAAGCTTTCGATCGCAAATTTTATTAGCAGAATAGTTTTTCTCTGGTAAATCACTGCATTGCGCTAAAAGACTGCTACGCCATATTTCCTCACCTTCTTCACCTTTATGTGTTCCATTCATCGAAGGGACTTTCGAGGAGTATAGTCGCAATTGGCCGAATCCTCATGTAGTGAATTCTCCTACAAAAAGGGAAGTTTCCTCCCAGTAAAGCAAGTGGGATTCTGTTGTCGTAAGTGGTTAACCCTAATGCTCACTGATAACATATATGGGAAGATTGAGGCAATCGATGATGGTGTGGCAGCGTCCAGATGGTAGACAGGCTAATGAACTTCGTCCAGTAATATTTGTAAAAGATTTTACAAAATATGCAGATGGTTCGGTTCTGGCAAAGTGTGGTGAAACGAAGGTACTTTGTACTGTTAGCCTTAGCGAACGGGTTCCGAGATTTCTCGTAGATAGCGGTAAGGGTTGGTTAACTGCTGAGTATCGAATGTTGCCCGGAGCAACTCAACAGCGGCACGAACGAGAAACCATTAAATTATCTGGAAGAACTCAAGAAATTCAGCGGTTAATCGGACGTAGTTTACGAGCGGCTTTAGATTTTGAGGCCTTGGGGGAACGTACTTTAACAGTAGATGCAGACGTACTGCAAGCCGACGCTGGAACTCGCACAACAGCAATTACCGGTGGATTTGTCGCATTGGCGATCGCGATTTCCAAGTTGATGAGCGAAGGTGTTTTAGAACGTTCGCCAATAATCGGACAAATCGCCGCAGTTTCTGTAGGCTTATTAGAAGAGCAAGCATTTTTAGATTTAAACTATCCCGAAGACTTAGCCGCTACAGTAGATTTCAACGTAGTGATGAATCAAAATCTAGGAATCATCGAAGTTCAAGGAACCGCAGAAGAAGGAAGCTTTAGCCGTACCCAGCTTAACCAATTACTAGATTGTGCCGAAAAAGGAATCAACCAATTATTAGCAGCGCAAAGAGAAGCCATCCCCCAGTGGGAGGAGATATTTGCCGGCAAATAGGTAAGAAGTAAGGGGTAAGGGGTAATGCAATATAGTATAGAACTTAACAGCTCTAACTCCTAACTTCCCCCTCTCCCCATCTCCCCATCTCCCCATCTCCCTATCCCCAAATATTCTTCCAGATATTAAAAGTTTCACAAAGTAAAAAGCAGAATGTCGATATCAGCGCTATGGTTATGCGAGAAGTGACCAAGGTTGTAAAGCAAAGCTCATGAGCAAAAAAGTTGAAGTATTACCGGATAAGAATGCCCTGGTAGAACGGGCGCTTTCTCTAATTTTGTCAAAAATAGAAACTGCTATTCAACAACGTGGACGTTTCACTATTGCGTTGTCAGGTGGTAGCACTCCCAAGCCCTTGTATGAAGCATTAGGTAAACAACAGCTACCTTGGGATAAAATTCATGTATTATGGGGTGATGAACGTTATGTTGCACCAGACCACCCCGATAGCAATCAGTTAATGGCACGTAGCGCGTGGTTGGATAAAGTTGAGATTCCAGCAGAAAATATCCACGCGATGCCTACGGATGCAGCAGATCCCGCCCAAGCTGCCGCACAGTACGAACAAAATTTGCAGAAATTGTTTAATTCTGGGACAGGAGAGTTCCCCGCAGTTGACGTAATTTTGTTGGGAATGGGTGATGATGCTCATACAGCGTCTTTGTTTCCGAATACAGAGGCATTGAAAGTTACCGATAAGCTGGTTACAGTAGGCAACAAAGATAGTTCTGTACGTCTTACTTTTACTTATCCATTTATTAACGCAGCTGAATGCGTCATATTTTTGGTTGCTGGTGAAAATAAAAGGCCAGCTTTAGCTCAAGTTTTCGCACCAACAGCATCTGAAACTACTTCCCCTTCTCGTTTAATTCAACCCCAAAAAGAACTTTGGTGGCTTTTAGATGAAGCCGCTGGTGCGGAACTCAAAGTTTAACGGTGAAATAGTAAGTAATTGTTAAAATCAAAAGCGACAGATGCTCGTCTGCTTGCCAGCACTATTTTATGATGAACTTGAAAAAAGGTTTAATTTCATGATTGTTTGCCCTAACTGCAATCATCCCAACCCAGATGGCGCTGTCCAATGCGAAGCTTGCTATACCCCCCTACCGGCAACTACTAGCTGTCCGAGCTGTGGGGCAACCGTGCAAGCAGATGCATCTTTTTGCGGACAGTGTGGTTATAATTTACGCAACTCGAATCCCGGAGTACCGCCAACCGTTGCTCCCGAAATTCCAGCAGAAGTAACCGCTTCGGGCAATCTGCCGCCTGAAGTCACTAGCCCAGAGCCTTCCTCTCTACCACCTACAGCGGTAGCAACTCCCCAAGGATTAGAAATACCATCTACGGAAGGTAGCCCTCCACCAACCATGCCCTCCGAACCCGAAAGCGGAGAACAACAAATAGTTACTCCACCTCCAGCAATGACACCACCACCCATTAACATTGCTCAACCAGCACCTGCAATAGAGTCCGAAGAAGAAGAAGCTTCTTTTCTTGAGGGATTACCAGATTTAACAGTAGAACCTGCATCTCCATCGGAGCCTGAACCTGTACCTGAACCCGAGCCTGCACCTGCATCTACAGGAGTTGCTTCTCCTTCTAGAACTCAATTGCAGCAGGTAAGCGCTCGCTTAGTTCATGTTAAAACCGACACGCAAATAGAACTACCGCAAAATCTTTCCGTAATTCATATTGGTAAACCAAACGATCGCGTTCCCCCCGATATTGATATTTCCGGATTTGAAAACTCCGAAGTCGTTTCGCGAATGCATTCCGATATTCGAGTAGAAGGAGATGCTTACTATATCGAGGATGTAGGAAGTTCCAACGGTACCTACGTTAACGGAATGTCACTGCTACCTGGGAATCGTCACCGCTTGCGCCCTGGCGATCGCATTTCTATGGGTAAGGGAGATTTGGTCAGTTTCTTATTCCAAATTTCTTAAATTATTAGTAGTATTTAATGCTATTGGAAGTGTAATTTCACTTAGTCTAATTTTGTATTATTTCTCGACTTGTAAGTGTGGGATTAGAGAAAAAATCTAAAATTAAAAGTGATATTGCCTCATTCTAGGAAAGAGTAAAATCTAACCCCTCTCTGGGAATCAAGAGAGGGGTTAAATTTTTGAGCTAGTAATCCAAAGAGAGGGAGAGGGGGAGAGGGGGGAGAGGGGGGAGAAAAAATTTTATTTATTTGGAGAAATTAGTTTCATGTGCCAAGCAAGAAAATTCAGTTCAACAATCAAGAACCCGAAACAATTATTACAGACATCGCCTACTATTTTTGGTAGATGAGAATATCAAGATAATGTTGTATCGTTGTGCCTGTTTGTCTAGAGTGAATGCGATGAAATTTCTACTCGGTGGATTAATTGCTACTTTAGGGCTGTTACCAATGACGGGTACCCTGACAGCACAAGCACAACAGAAATCCTTCGATACTCAAGTTGCAGCCATGGTAGAAGCATTACGATTGGCTGCACCAAAAACTGGTTCTGCAAATGACGGATATCATAGCGAATGGCAGGTTAAACCAGAAACTTTGAAGGGTTGGTCAAAATTTTGTTTAGAAAAAGAAGTTTCACCAGCAGAGTTTGAAAGCAATGCTCCATTAGCACGTCAAATTGTTACTTGTATTATTGATCGAGAGTTGAAAGCACAATTGGAAGCTACTAATAATAATGAAACAGAAGCTGTGCGCGGTACAGCCTGTTGGTGGATGACTGGTAAATACACGGGCTGCAATAGTGGTTTTAGTGCAGATTATGTGAAAAAAGTTTTGAACTATTACCAAAAACCAAGTACGTAAACAGCCGCAAGATGATTTAATTTATCCTCTTAAAAAGTGGCATTAACTAATATACAAATATTAAAGCAGGGATTGTTTGTCTTCTCTGCTTTTTCGTTTTTTGAACGTGAAAAAATCAAAGTCAAAGATCACAACAGTAATTGTACGATTAGTTTTTTTTTAATAATTCGTATAATGACAATATTCTTGTTAGGACTTAGGCAACTGGCATATTTTCCTTGTAGGGTGCTGTGACACTTGACTTGATTTTTAAGGTAATAATAAGGTTTTCGTGTCACTCACCAACCAAGGTTTTGTCACAATTGCGTAAGTCCTGCTTGTATAAAGATAGCCAACTTGTATCTTTATTTATCATTATCAATAATAAATATTTTCCATGTCCGATCGTGTAAATAAAAAGCGCTTATTAAAATATCGCATAGCGCTAATAGTGAGTATGATAATTATCGTTCCTTTAGGTTATGTAGTCAGGTTTTCTCAAGGATTAAATCCACCATGGTTACACGATGCTTTAGGGAGCGTTGCCTACGAGATATTTTGGGTATTACTATTTGCTTTTCTTTTACCTAAAGTTTCGCCATTGCGGATTGCGATCGCAGTTTGTATTGCAACTTGTGCCATCGAATTTCTACAATTATGGAAACCGCCATTTTTACAAGCAGCCCGTTCAACTTTACCCGGTAGACTTGTTTTATGGAATAGTTTTGTTTGGGCAGATGTTCCCGTCTACTTCGTTGGTAGTTTTCTGGGATGGTTATGCTTACGCTCGATCAAAAGTTATTTTGTCAAGAAACCTAAGTAGGTTGGCGTTGAAAATAGTAAGTAGGAATAGTGAATAGTGAGTAGTGAGATTGCGAGAGGGCTTAAAAAACATCTTTACCTCCCTCCGTGGAAGCGGGGAGGGCTTAGGGGTGGGGTTTTCACCCTACCAACTGTGCCCTGAGTATCTTGCAAAATTAGCGATGGCTGTAGTCAGATAGGCAATGTCAAGGGTTCCCATGAAAATTTTTTTAGGAGAAAAAAATTCTCATTGGTGCCCGTCAGCATAATTCCCTATCCTAATAGGGGGTGAGTGGATGGATGAGATACATAACTTCAAACGTCTCTCTTACCTTGAGGAAAAAGGAAGAGAAAGGATTAAATACTGTATTTCATTCAATGGAGAAGCGCTATATTTTGTGGTTGAGGAAATTTGATCGTGCGAAAACTTTATTTTTTACTTCCTGGAACAGATGGTAAATTTGCTTGTGGTGGTTTATGGGCGGAGTTAAAAACGCTAAATCTTGCTAAAGAAATATGTGATGCCGAGGTGGTAACCTACCGTCAAAGGGAGAAAGACAAGCTTTTTTTAGATGATGTACTGCTTTCTCAAAATTTACAGGAAGTCATATTTGTAATTAGCTGGGGATTTGATGTGGCAAAACTTGCTCCTCGCCTCAAATCTTATAACGTTGTTTATCACGCCCATAGTGCTGGTTACGGTTTTAAACTTCCATCGAGTATTCCGATTATTACCGTTAGTCGCAACACCTTGGGTTATTGGGGACAATTATCACCTCATTCACTCATTTATTACTTACCCAATCAAATCAGCGATGAATTCAATAATCAAAATCTGCAACGAGATATTGACGTTTTAGTCTTAGCTCGGAAATCTTCTGAATATTTAATGCAAGATTTAATTCCAGGATTACAGCACAAATGTAAATTAGAGTTAGTTGATTATTATATAGAAGATATCGCAGCGCTATTTAATCGAGCCAAAATTTATATTTATGACTCCGCCGAATATTGGGCACAACAGCGTGTAACTGAAGGATTTGGTTTACAACCGATGGAAGCTTCCGCTTGCGGTTGTCGGGTTTTTTCTAGCCTTAATGGCGGACTTTCCGATTATTTAGATCCAGGATTCAATTGTGATAAAATTGCTGTTTATTCTAAAGAATACGATATACAACGTATTCTCAAAGTTCTGCAAAATTGGTCGCCTTTAACTTTACCTGAAAGTTTTTTTCAAGAATACCGCCGCGAACATATTATCCAACGTTTGCAGGTTATTTTAGATGAATTAAACGAATTTTTTGACCACAAACAGAATCATACCTCAAACATTAAACCTTTAACTACGATGCGTCTGGCAAAATTATCTACAAAAAGAATATTTAACAAGGTCAAAAAGAAGTATTTTAAGTAACAATAAACCGTAGAAGAACCTTCATCGGAGTAAATTTAATGAGTCGCAGGTTGTTGGTAACGGGTGGTGCGGGATTTATTGGTTCTAATTTTGTGCATCATTGGTGTGAGAATTATCCAGATGACAGGGTAGTAGTATTGGATGCCCTTACCTATGCAGGGAATCGCGCCAATAATCGTTCCTTAGAAGGAAGCGATCGTTTTCGGTTTGTTGAAGGAGATATTTGTGATGCTTCCTTAATTAAGGAACTTTTATCAGTGGAAAAAATAGATATCATCGCTCATTTTGCTGCTGAGTCTCATGTAGACAGATCAATTTTAGGTCCCGGTGCTTTCGTTCAAACCAACGTTGTGGGAACTTACACGCTTTTAGAAGCTTTTCGTCAATATTGGTTAGCTGAAAATCAACCAGAACATTATCGTTTTTTACATGTTTCCACTGACGAAGTTTATGGCAGCTTAAACCCAAATGACCCACCTTTTACTGAAACTACAGCTTATGCTCCTAACAGCCCCTATTCAGCATCTAAGGCTGGTAGCGATCATTTAGTTAGAGCTTATTATCATACTTACAAACTACCCACAATTATTACCAACTGCTCCAATAATTATGGTCCCTATCAATTCCCAGAAAAATTAATTCCCTTAATGTGTATTAACACTTTATTAGGTAAAAAATTACCAGTTTATGGTGACGGAAAAAACGTCCGAGATTGGCTTTATGTCGGCGATCATTGTAGTGCTTTAGATATTGTTATAAACTCCGGTTTACCTGGAGAAACTTACAATATTGGTGGCAATAACGAAGTTGAAAATATTAACCTCGTAAATATGTTGTGCCAATTGATGGATAAATTCGCACCTAACTTACCAGTAAATCCTTCAGGAGAATTAATTACCTTTGTCAAAGATAGAGTAGGGCACGATCGCAGATATGCAATTGATGCCACTAAAATAAAAACTCATTTGGGTTGGACACCTTCTGTAACAGTTGAAGAAGGTTTACGTTTAACCGTACGGTGGTATCTCAACCACAGTGAATGGTGGAAACCTTTATTATCCAAAGAATATCAAGATTATTATCTGAAAGTTTACAGTAATTAGATAATGGTTGGTGGTTGGTGGTTAGTGGTTGGTGGATAGTGCCAATGAAAAACTTTCACCGGCAAATATAAAAGCTCTCGCACCTCCACTCACAGCATTCCAACTCACGGGCACCCATAAGAATTTTTTTAGAAGAAAAAAATTCTTATGGGAACCCTTCACTTTCAAGCTAGTAGTTAGTAATTAGCAATTAACAACTAACCACTAACCACTGACAACTAACAATCCTTTACGAATTCATTACACCTACAGGGCAAGCAACATTAATACCGCCTAATCCACAATAACCATTGGGGTTTTTGGCAAGATACTGCTGATGGTAATCTTCAGCATAGTAAAATTCGGAAGCATCAAGAATTTCTGTGGTAATGTCGCCATAACCAGCTGACTTCAAAGCTTCTTGATAAGAATCTCTTGATGCTTGGGCTAACTTTTTCTGTTCTTCAGAATATGTGTAAATTCCCGAACGATACTGGGTACCAGTGTCATTACCTTGACGCATTCCTTGAGTGGGATTGTGGCTTTCCCAAAAAGTTTTTAACAGTTGTTCGTAACTAACTTTTTTGGGATCGTATACAACTAGCACAACTTCATTGTGGCCAGTCATTCCACTACACACTTCTTTATATGTAGGGTTGGGGGTTGAACCTGCAGCGTAACCTACAGCAGTAGTATAAACTCCGTCCAATTGCCAGAATTTACGCTCCGCACCCCAAAAACATCCCATACCAAATACAGCCTTTTCCATACCTTCGGGGAAAGGAGGCTTGAGGGGATTACCGTTGACATAATGTTTCTCTGGTACCGGCATCGACTGCGCTCTTCCCGGTAAAGCTTCTTGGGGAGTAGGTATAGTCAGTTTTTTACCAAATCCGAATAATCCCATTGCTTTTAACTCTTATTTGTGAAAATGTCTTAACCTTCCTTCATATTTTAAATACTTTGTGCTAAATCATGCGAGTGTGGAAGGTACGACTTTCAATATAGGGAATTATGCATTGGCCATGGAAGTTAGGAATTAAGATTTGAGAGTTAGAAATAAAGCTAATGTTCTATTTACTTGATTTGGTTATCAAGCTCAAATTTCCTAGGGTTAAACCAATAAATATTTCTGAATTGACTCGATGGTTAGATGAGGAAACTTTACCAATCCCCTTAATTATCGACGCACGTTCCCAGGAAGAATACGCAGTCAGTCATATTAAATCGGCACAACTGCTCGAATCTGAAAATTCATATTTTATAGAACTTTCAGAAGTTGCTTTAGATAATCCCATCGTGGTTTACTGTTCGATAGGCTACCGTAGCGCTCTGGTTGCTCAACAACTATCGCAAGCAGGATATAAAAATGTTTTTAATTTGAGTGGTGGCATTTTTCAATGGGTAAATCAAGGAAATTCTATTTTTCAAAATCAGCATCAAGTAGAAATTGTCCACCCCTACAATTTTATTTGGGGAAAACTGCTCAAATCCAACTATCATGCTCATATGTAATTATTTGGGAATTGAGAATTTGGAATTGAGAATTGGGTAATCAAAATTATTTGATCGCTGATAACTGATAACTGATACCTGATAACTGATTTAAGAATGTCCTCAGTTTCGATTGTAATTCCTACTTTAAATGAAGAAAGTAGTCTCAATAATACTTTGCGTCAACTCGCTTTACTCTCACCACCACCACAGGAAATCATCGTAGTTGACGGTGGTAGCAAAGATGAGACTGTGGCACGCGCCCTACAGCATGGCGCATCGAACTCCAAACATACTTTATCGTCATTTGCTCCCTCAGTTAGATTCCGAGTTATTGAATCTCACCGTAGCGGACGTTCGGTACAAATGAACTATGGAGCAAAAGAAGCAACCGGTGATATTTTATGTTTTCTCCATGCCGATACTCGAGTACCCGATGATTTAATTACTTTAATAGATAAAACTTTAGCCGATATAACGATTGCTTGTGGCGGGTTTATCTCTTTAATGACTGGTTGCCAAACTACTCGTTGGGGTACTTCACTGCACAATTATCTAAAAACTTATTATGCGCCGTTGCTATTTAAACCTCATTTATTTTTTAAAGGTTTGCGCTTACTATTTGGCGATCAAGTAATGTTTTGTCGTCGCAATGACTTTTGGGATTGTGGCGGTTTTGATGAAGCCTTACCGATTATGGAAGATGGAGATTTATGTATAAAGCTTGTACAAAAAGGAAGAATACGCTTAGTGAACCGTATAGTACAAAGTTCAGATCGTCGCGTTGCTCGTTGGGGTGTTTGGAAGGCAAATGCAATTTATTTATATATCGGGTTGCTTTGGGGAATAGGTATTGATGCTAATTATCTCAAGCAGTTTTATCGGGATATTCGCTGATTTATATCGTGTCCGGATAATTAGTTTCATTCTAATCGTCGCTTTATATCAAGTCCGGCTAATTACTATATAACCCGATTAATTCATATCACCGCTATATCTACTACTCATTATTCATTACTCATTACTCAGATAAAATATGTTAACTGTTTAACCGGACATGATATTACCCCTTTCTAAGCCTCATAGTTACTTTAGGGAGCCAAGTAAAGCGGCATGGTTACCTCCTCGTTACTGCAAATGACTTGAGGGTGCTCTTACGCGGATGGGTGAGTACTGAAGGATTTATAAGTAATTAAACGGAGTCGATATAATCTCAATAATAAAGTTTTGTAAGAATTCTTGTAAATTGCTGAATATTTTATAAATTTACAACGTATCAATTATTAGTGAGTTCGATAAAAACGGTCAAACTATGGTTCTTTTTAATGGGTAGGTATAAACTAATATCTGTTATTAGTAAGATCATAATTAAAGTTTTACTAATAATCTGTACCTATTTATGATTTAATTTTGCTTGCAAAAAAACCTAATTTCAAACAACAGGGATAGCAATGCGAAAATCTAAATTTTAGGGAGAAATAGAATTGAACCGTAATTTAAATTACTTGTTTTTTTGGTAAAAGCTATATAGAATTCCTAAGTAATTGCTCATTTTGATTTGATTTATTGAGAGTTTATTCATGATTGATAATCAAAATTGAGTTTCAATTTACGGAGCATTTTATGAATAGGTTAGTTAATAGAAAAGCCATAATTTTAATGGCTGTTGTTAACTGTTTATTAACTGATAACTAATTGAAAGAGGGAAACATGAGAATGAAGTGGATTGTTTCGTCGTTACTAACAATAAGCTGTGTCACAGCAGGTTTGGCATATATTTTCAAAGATCAACCAGCAGAGTCACACAGTCCAGCGATTAATACTGAAGTTAAAAACTTACAAAGTAAATTAGCTAATAGTGATGCTGTAGTTTACGGTGTCGTTAGCGATGTTCAATACCGAATGTCAGAAAAAGGAGAATCTGGAGAGAGTCTTCCCCATACATTTGTCACCTATAAAATTCGTCAAGTTATCTCCGGTGAAAAAATAGATGAGGAAGTAACGTTACGGTTTATAGGAGGGAGCGATGGGCGAGGTAACTTTCTGGAAGTAAGTGGAGTACCTGCTTTTGGAGTTGGTCAGCAAGATGTACTTTTCATTCAAAATAATGGAAAGGATGATTGTCCCTTAGTTGCTTGTGGAGAAGGTAGGTTTCAAATCTATGAAAATCGCGTTTATAACTCCCATGGTATTCCGGTAGTTGAAATTGAAAAAGGTATAGTACAGGCTAAGGGATTACCGCAAAAAGCATTGATGCAAGTTTCTTATCCAGCACCATCTTTTGATGATTTGCTCAAGCGTGAAGATATCAAAGAGATGTTGAGCAGGGTTGCACCACAAGGCAACATCAATATTTTAAGGGAAAGATATCAGAAGGAAGCACCGAAAACAATTGATTTTACCATGGTGCCAGCACAACGAACTGAAGATAAGGATCGCGCAACGGAATCAACTCCATCACCACAACCCCGACTTTCTACAAAAGGCGCAATTAAATTAGTGGAGTTTGTCGAAGTTCTCAGAAAACAAGCAAGTGGTATTAAAGGTACCGGACATAGAGTCATCAGTGTAAATCCCAAAGAGTCTTTTGATACTAGGGTTCTGCGTCCAACAAAGCCAAGCCAACCCCGTTTACGAGAAACACCAAAGTCCGAAGAAACTGCAGAGGATAGAAAGGAAAGATTACTGCTTGAAAAACAAGATTTTAACCCAGTTCTCAAAGAATCTTCTAGTAATCAACCGACTATTAAGCCGATTCTTAAGCCGGGAATTATCAAGAATCCTCAAATCAAACCCCGACTCAAACTTCCCTCAAATAATCAGCCAACTCTCAGACAAATAAATCAATAAATTTTTAGGAGATGTAATATGAGTATTTTATTTCGTGCTTTGAAAAGCGCGTTACCGATTATAGTAACCGCAGTTAGTCTAAATCTCACCGTTCCAGGAGAAGCAAATGCATATTCTACCAGCAGCTGTCTGGGTAGAAAACTGAAATGGAATTCCAACAGTAAAACTCTGCGCGCTAGTTCAAATAGTTTTCCTGCGGGGACTTGGAGGAATACTCTTTCAAGCGCGATCGCAAGATTTAACCAGAACCCCAGTAAATTCAACTATGGAATGAGTATAGACAACGGTTCTGTTGGTCGAAATAACGGTCAGAGTGAAATATGGGGTTCTACTGATAACGGCGTACTTAAAGGTGCTCCAGCTATAGCGTACACTTGGAGGACTTGTTACTGGTTTTTTGGTAAGCACGTCAAACTTAAAGAATTAGACATTATCTTTGATTACGGTTCTCCTTGGCAGTGGGCTTCATCGGAAAATAAAAGTAATCTAATCCGATACGGTGGTAGCCTTCGTCCTTTCCGCACTACAGCCATCCACGAACTCGGACACGGACTGAAACTTAATCACGTCAACACTGAATATAACGTGATGGGTACAGACTTCGAGCATATTCACGTTAACGCTTCCCAAGCTAGAGCTTATGTGGGCGAAGATACTGCTGATGGTGCAGTTGCGCTCTATGGTACTCGTTCTCCAGCCAGACAAGATTTGGGAGTAGTACATTGGAAATACAGTGGTGCTTCTGGAGAATATAGCGACCATACCAAGACGCAGTTATTCAACACCGCGAACGCAGTTTTGTCTAATTTTAATGATGGTGGAGAAACACGCTATCGCGTCACTCCCGGACAACAAGTACGAACCGAATTCTCTTACGAAAACAACGGTGCTTCCACTCAATCAAATGTGCGTGTTGGCTTTTACATCTCAACTAACGACACAATTTCTACTGCTGATCAGCGCATTGGTGGAACAACTCTTACCCTCGGTCGAGGTAATGTTTACACAGTTAAAAACACTGTAAGAATTCCTTCTTCATTACAAAGAAATCGGAATTATTGGTTGGGCGTCATTGTCGATGATAGAAACGATATTAACGAAAATGTAGAGTGGAATAACGCTACTTATATTCCCATTAGAACCCAGTGACAAATTGGCGAATAGGAATTATTGTGTTTTGATTTGATTATGGGTGCTTATGTAGAGACGTTGCAATGCAACGTCTTTATCATTTTTATATGAATGGTTTGAATTAGAAATAAAACTATACAGATGATTAGTTACATTTTTAATAATAAAATATCAAAAAATAATAGTTATAATTTACTAATTCTACTAGGTCAATCAGCTTTGGGCGATTTTCCCCTCAATTAATATTCTCTGACAAATGTAAAAATTTAGACTTATTTGATGTCTAATAAATGACAAAATAGTGATAACATTCCCAAGCTGTGTTTTATGGGAGTGTCAATGAAAACAAATCAACTTGATTTGTTCTCACCGTCGGAAATTGAGGGAGCAAGAGTTAGCAAAACTCCCGTGTTGTTGATGGATGTGAAAGCTTTAAAAAAGTGGAAAAAGCAAATATCCGCCCATCAACAACAAGTGAGAACAAGCGAACCAGTGCTGCAAGTCGCTTTATTTGAAATGTCAGAAGCACACGTCGATCCGGATATAATAGATCCGTTTCAACTTAAACCTTGTTCGCTGTCATTTAATAGATTACCAGCCGACAGTCCCGGTCAAGCTTGTCTTTATTTTGTTATAGATATGGCTGCTAATTTACTACTGTATGTTGGTGAAACCTGTAAATCTAACCATAGGTGGAAAGGAATACATGATTGTAAGCGATACATAGAAAAGTATCAGGACTTGCATTATCAATACAGTTTAAAGACAGCAGTTAATATTGCCTTTTGGTGGGATGCGCCCCATTCAACTACACCCCGTCAAAAATTGGAACTAGCCTTAATTCAAAAATGGAAATCCCCTTTTAACAAAGAAAATTGGCAACTTTGGGGACAACCCTTTGGGTAAATTAATTTAATCAACTGTTCCGCATTTATGTACAAATATAATAAAGTTGGAAACTGAATAATAAAGTTTCTTAAAGACTGCTTCGATGCTCCTGTCATCATACAGTAGAATTTATGGTATGAACTGTTATTTGATAGCTGGCTTTCGTTATCCTGCTGTCGGTAAAACAGGTGAGATATTGGTGTGATGCGTAACCCGAGAAAGCTATTAACCGCAAGCGGTTAATAGCATACTTAAAAAAAAGAAATTTGAGAAATTTTGTCGCTAATTTACATAAAAAACCTTGAAAATAAAAATTAAATCTTCGTTCTCGTAAGGGGGTCGGTATGATTTTAACTATCAAATAAGTTATAAAATCTGTCTGTCCGCGTATGCTCAATAATTCCCCTGACGAAGTGCGACGATTAGGGGGTATTATTTATGGCGAAGCGAAATCGAACTGTAGATGATGCGGTTATTTCTAAACGTCTAGATTCTGGTCGTGGTCAGGGAAAAGGTTCTTCTTACAAACCTTGGTTGCAAATACAAGATGTTCCTTCCATTGGTTTAGCAACTCGAATCAAAGGATGGAAAACTAACAGAGTTCATCATTTTTTAAGTAACCTGGAACTTAACTATTTTTATATACTCGAATGGTCAAGTATTGTTACCGATATTCGAGAACAGTACCCTTTGTTGCCAAGGGAAGAAACTTTAGCTATTGCATCTAATTGTGGTATTCGTCACCCACAAGAAACCC
>JBHJJJ010000036.1:0-60515 GCA_050042755.1 Rivularia sp. (in: cyanobacteria) | reverse complement strand
GCCAACCTTCGTTGGCTTTGTAAAAGTAGCTCCACTATAGCCAGAGTGAGAGCGATTGAACTTTTAAATCCTCGCGATCGTCACCCTTTCCGGTTGATCCTGATACTTCCCTTGACGAGCTTCATAACTAATCGCACAAGGCTCCCCTTCTAAAAACAATAACAGCACCACACCTTCATTCGCATAAATCCGACAATCAGCACTAGAAGAATTAGAGAATTCCAAAGTCAAATGACCCCGCCATGCAGCCTCAGCAGGTGTCAAATTTGCAATAATTCCGCATCTAGCATAAGTAGATTTACCGATACAAATCACCGAAATATTATCTGGAACTTCCAACCTTTCCAAAGCCACACCCAAACCATAAGAGTGAGCCGGTAAGATAAAATAATCCCCAGAATCCGAATTATGTAAAGGCGTTGATTCTAAATTCTGCGGATTAAAATTTTTTGGATCTACAACTGTTCCAGGAATATGGCGAAATATACGAAATTCCGTTGGAGAAAGGCGAATATCGTAACCGTAAGAAGACAAACCATAACTAATTACGCGACGCGGTAAAGCACCTTCGTCATGGTTAATCTTTCTAATTAAACTAGGTTCAAAAGGAGTAATCATCCCCTTTTGAGCCATTTTAGAAATCCAAATATCGTTTTTGATCACAGATTAATAATTAAAGCTGAAGGAATAAAGGTTAAAGGTCTGCACGTTAAAAATATAATAACGGAGAGTTCCTCACTTCTAACTCTTAACTATTTCCTAATCCTATCGGCCTAGGTTAAAGTCGATGAGGACGACGAACTTCTGTAATTTCGTCTGCTAAATCCAGGATAGATTTAGGCATTTCTGCTCCCGTAAGAATGATATCAACACTTTGGGGACGTTTACTCAAAAATTCTAGAACTTCTGTTTCAGGAATTAAACCAAAATTGACTGCTAAGCTTAACTCATCTAATACAACGAGAGAATACTTACCCTCATTCACTACACTCAGTGTATGATGCCACAATGAATGTAATGCTTCGGTTTCCATATCGTCTATGTGTGGTGTGTCGATGCAACGTGGTAAGTCACAGCGAATCCAATCTAAATTTTGTCCCAACACCATAGGATTATCTTTTCCCTGATGAATACCACCTTTGAGAAATTGCACTATCAATACTGGCGTACCTTGACCAGCTATTCTCAGTGCTTGTGCCATTACGCTAGTAAAAAAACTACGGTAAGAACTAGTAAAAACTTGTACTAATCCTTTGATTGTATGTGATAAACTAACGGTCGAATTTACACCCTAGTTTTCTAACTGAGCAACCATAAATGAATATAAAGAAACACAAAAAATATAGTATTTTTGCTGAGGCAATTTCTTGCAAACTGACTTAATAATCTAAGTTCAGCGACAAGGCTATGCTGTAATGAAAGGCTTATTGCATTATTAGTCAAGCATCACCTTTGCTCTTAAGTCAATAGCTATTAGAATTTATATTTATATTGTCATAAAAGCAATATTTAGTAAAAATAAAAACATATTTTATACTAGAGTCAAAATTATCAATAAAGTTAAAAAAATAGCTGTGATATTCAGCCAAATTTTAATTGTCCGGGGTGACTATTTGTCTGAAGACTCTTAACATCAAGGATAAAAGTCTCAAGTCATGTGAACTTAATAATAGTTAGAGGAGTTGATTATATTTTGAGATTAGTTGTTTTAGGAGGCTCCGGTTCGGGTAAAAGTACTCAATCACAAAAACTTGCGATACACTTTGATACACCTATAATTTCCACAGGTGATATTTTAAGGCAAGCTATATCAAGGCTAGATGAATTGGGTCGCGATGCACAGTCATTCGTCAAAACAGGTGAACTAGTCCCTGACGAAACGATGATTGATTTAATCCGTAATCGTTTACGACAGCCAGATATTAGCGGCGGTTGGGTACTAGAAGGCTATCCTCGTACGGCTTTTCAAGCCGAGGAGTTGGATTTTTTGTTGGATGACTTGGGACAAAAGTTAAGTTGGGCAATTTATCTACAAGTTTCAGAAACTGTGATGGTAAATCGTTCTTTAGGACGTTCCCAAACCGACGATCGACCAGAAATTATCCAGCGTCGCATCAAATTGTTCTACGAGCGCACGGTCCCTATCCTAGAATACTATGACCGCCGTAACCGTCTATTAACTATCAACGGCGACCAATCCCCAAAAGCCGTGGAAGAAAATATTATCACCTCGATGCAGAATACTCCAGCTTCTATATAATTTCAGCAATTTGAAAATTAATTAACGGTTCCTTTCTTAGATAATTAGGAATACAATCTTAGTTAAAGATTTTATTTGATGTTCGCAATTACCATCGAACGCTCCAACGAGTACTATAATATGCGCCACTTATTACCACAGTCCTATCGTCTTTTACCTCAAAATACGACAGTCAATCCGATTAAACCATGCCTATGTTTACTCCCGATCGCATAAAACATCATCTTACTTAAGTCAGTATTGAATGTGGAAAACCATCGGTAAATAGGCTGAAATTATCGTTATGTAAATATATGTAAAAATAATTTTTTCAACAATCGCAATTCGCGGAACTATTTTTCCATTTTTGACTTAAACTAATCAATATTTATTCAAAACTTACTTGGCTAGCAACTAATTGTAATATTTTTTGAATACTTAGCCTTCACCATCGGAATCCTACTTCAATTTTGAAAACATACTTAGACTCCTGCGGCTTATTTTGCCAGGTTTATAGATGACAATATTCTCAATAATTAAAGCAGATTCCTATATATAGCATTTGGCAGTGCTAAGATGACATGATAGTATATCTGTTCTATTAAGATTATCAAACTAAAACCCCCAAATCAATATATTTAGAGGCTCAAATGGCGGTTAACACAGAGAATGCAGGCAAGGAAAAAGCGCTCAACATGGTATTAAACCAGATAGAGCGGACTTTTGGAAAAGGTACAATCATGCGTCTTGGGGATGCAACCCGGATGCGTGTAGAGACGATTTCGAGCGGCGCACTTACTTTGGATTTGGCATTAGGTGGCGGTTTGCCCAAGGGACGGGTAGTTGAAATTTATGGGCCAGAAAGTTCCGGTAAAACAACAGTAGCGCTGCATGCGGTAGCTGAAGTGCAAAAAGAGGGCGGAATAGCAGCCTACGTAGATGCTGAACACGCTCTGGATCCAACCTATGCTGCAGCTTTAGGTGTTGATATTGAAAACTTGTTAATTTCCCAACCAGATACTGGAGAAGCTGCTTTAGAAATCGTAGATCAATTAGTACGTTCTGCTGCAGTTGACATCGTGGTGATTGACTCGGTAGCAGCACTAGTTCCCCGTGCAGAAATTGAAGGCGATATGGGCGATGCTCACGTTGGCCTTCAAGCGCGATTGATGAGTCAGGCGTTACGTAAAATTACTGGCAACATTGGTAAATCTGGCTGCACGGTCATGTTTATCAACCAGTTGCGTATGAAAATTGGTATCAGCTACGGTAATCCAGAAACAACTACCGGTGGTAACGCTTTAAAATATTATTCTTCCGTGCGTTTGGATATTCGACGCATTCAAACCTTGAAAAAAGGTTCCGAAGAATTTGGTATCCGCGTCAAAGTCAAGGTTGCTAAAAATAAGGTTGCACCACCTTTCAGAATTGCCGAATTTGACGTTATTTTTGGTAAAGGTATTTCAACTCTGGGCTGTATTGTTGACTTAGCAGAAGAAACTGGAGTTCTCAATCGTAAGGGGGCTTGGTACAGTTACAATGGTGATAGTATTTCTCAAGGAAGAGACAATGCTATAAAATACCTTGAAGAAAAGCCGAAACTGCTCGAAGAAATTAGACAACAGGTACTTGAAAAGCTAGAATTAGGTGCTGTTGTTTCTGCGAACTCAGTGGCACAGCCAAGCGATGAGGATAAGGAATCCGAAGAAGAATTGGAAGAAGAATAAATTCCAATTAGATAAACTTTAATCAAAAGTAAAACTTGCGGCATCAAATAATGAGACGGTTAATAATTCTTAACCGTCTTAATTAATATTCATGATAGATATATTTTTTGAATTCTTATTTCCCTATCAAACAGAATCTTTCGATATTTGCTTACTGTAAAAGCGATCTAAAATATCGGATTTCCACTGCTGACTTAATTGTTCCTCAAAAGTCTGGATTCTGGCTATTTGATCAACTAAATCTTCTTCTACGTATTCGCTATTATCTAGCTTTCGAGTTTTAGTTCTGCTTTTATAGCGTGCTGATTTTTCTATCTTATCGTCATCTGTTTTAGAAACCAACTGCATCAACAACTCCACAGCTACTGTAGGTAAAACACAGCAGCCGCCATCAAGGAAAAAAGAAAAAGTTATATTACCTACTTGAATAATATCTCCGTCTTCAAGTTTTGTCGGTTGATAAATTTGTTCGCCATTGATATACGTACCGTTAGTACTGTTAAAGTCTATTAAATAAAACTCTTCTTCGATGTATCGAATAGCAGCATGACGACGAGATACATATTTATTGTTGAGATGTATTCCGCTGTTGCGATCGCGCCCTATAGTCCAAGTATGTTGAGACTGTAGCAAACTGTGACTTTTACCATCACGTAAATTTGTCGTCACATAGATTATATCGCCATTAATCACAGCCTGTATGTAATACGACTGTCTCTCCTTCAAGGAGAATTCGGATATATTTTCTAATTTCAGAATCTGCTCTAAGAGACTGCCATGATGTTCGTATAACTTTACAAATACCTGATATAGACTTAATCGCTTTCGTAGCTCTTCTGGAGCAGATTCGGGTATTACAGGTGAGCCTTTCACCGATAAATAATTAAACTCGCTAATATTGCTCATGACTAATTGCTCTGGGCCTAAAATCAGGGACGATTAGTTATCTTAGCTTCCATACCTGTCTGTATGAGAATCTACAGCAGATTGGATGTAATAACCAAATACTAGACATTAACCTAGATTCTAGTCGTGGAAAATAGGTCCAATTTCAACAAATTTTTTAGCCTAGACTCTCTCTATGCTTTCTAATACTTGTATCGTAATGTAACATTGTGAATTTTTTGTATAAAAAAATTACATAATTTTACAATGTTTAATACTATACATTTTAGAGGAAAACAATCAATAATTTCTTATAATATCTTAAGTCTTTTTTGAGGCAAATCACGCTAAGGACCTTGTCATTTTGAAATTATTTTTAGCATCTATCTTAAGATGTATTTAAATATATCTTAAGATAGATGCTAGTTTTTTTTACCTTGGATAAAACTTAGGTCGGTATGTTGAATAGGAAAGCTAGCGTACCTTGGGATACCCCTAGAGAGTAAAAATGGCCGAGCAAAAGAAATAATCTGAAATGCAGGGGCGGCTTAGTCTTTAGAAGAAGAGCTTGACTTAACTATTAATTTTATAGACAAAAGTTGACATGCTCCCTGTGAAATAGGAAGTAATCTCCGGCTTCCCCAGGCTTTACAGAGCATAAGCAAGAAGCAAACCTTAAGACAGTTTTCTTTAGTTGAATGGCTAAATTTCTATAATTTTAGTCAAGTTTTGTTTAGCAGGATGTCAAATAAATAAATTGTGGATAAATCTTTAAAAAAAACCGAGAAAATCCTTTCCTTGGATTTTTTCGGTTTTTAACTGTCTTCCGTAAGAAGTCCCCAAGAAGATTGATGATATGGATTGTGGGGAGTATTTGTTTTTTCTGCGCGAAAAATACTGATAAAAAGTTTTAGCCATTAAAAGATTGGAACAAGCAAGCGAAATACATATTATTCCAATGGCATATTTGCCTTTGCTGACTTGACAAATTTTGACCATGAAAAGCATTATATCAAGTCGTCCCATAAAGGCGAGGCTTTGAAACCTATTTATTTGTTAAGTAGGTGGGTGAGAAAAATTATCGTTTATGATATGTGAGCCGTAAATAGTGAGTAGCTCTTTTAGAATAAGCCTTAGAAGCTAATTTACATACTATTACATAGCTTGGTTTATTTATGGCTACTTACTTAAAAGTAAAAATATACTACTTACGTAGCATCTATCTATATAAACTGATTTATACTCCTTGATTGATGACTTTTAAAAAAAACAAAAGCGAAGATTTAGAATAACTCAGATGTTATTTTGGAGGCTCTTTTCGTCGTCGAAAAGACTTTCATTCCTACGGTAAAACTTTGTTTATGGAGTAAGAATTTGTCCCTACCGTTATCAAAAGCTAATATATTAAGGTTTATAGTAATTTTAGCTTGAATAAAACCAGAAGATTCTTTTAGTTTTCAGTGTCAAATCATAATAAACCCCTTCTGCCATTAGGACGTACAGTCATCCAGTTAGTTTTAGCTAATGCTAACTGCTCTGGAGATACTTTAGCTCCAGTAAGATTCGCACCACACAAATTAGCTCCACGAAGATTAGTATTACTTAGATGAGCATAGCTGAGATTTGCACCTCTGAGATCAGCTAATTCTAAATCAGCATGATTTAAGTAAGTTTTACTTAAATTAGCATCTCTAAGATTAGCTTTACTTAAGTTAGCTCGTGCAAAGTCACTATTATGAAGATTTGCGTTTTGTAGGTTCGTTTTTTCAAGCTTACAAGAGTGAAAATTGGTTTCTGACAGATCGGAGCCTTGTAAGTTAAGTAAACTCAGATTATGTAAAGCAAAATCCCGTCTTCCCTTCAGATAAGCTGTTAGTAAGCTTTCAGAATTCAAGCGGCGCAGTGCTTTTGATTTTTGAGCGTAGGATTTAGTTGAATCGGATACTGAGGCTGCAGTTTTTGATGTCAGTACTCTATTTTTAACTCCTCGGGTTCGTAAAGCAGTACCAGGAATAGCTTTGGCTTTTCTAGCTCTGATGGCTGCTGCCACTTGAGCAACTCCCGCACTGGAAAAACCAGTAGAAGAGTTGTTCATATTTGCACTATAGTCGGCCAAACCTGTGGAAGTTCTCTGACTAACATCAAGGTTTGATGGAGTTGCTAAACCGGAAGCCAAACTATCTAGGTAAGGCTCCATCTCCATGGCTCTGAGCACTTCCTCAGCTGATTGGTAGCGGTTGCGAACCGATACATCCATCATTTTTGCTAGTACTTGTGCAAAATGATTGCTCACCTGTACCATTTGTTGCCACATCACCTCACCGGTTGCGGGATTATATTCCAAATCCTTGGGAGATTTACCAGTAAGCAAATATACGCATGTAATTCCTAGAGCATAAATATCGCTACTATAAACCGGACGCATTGCCATTAGTTCTGGAGGTGCAAAACCAGGAGTACCAATAGCATAGGCAGTTAATGCTGTTTGTCCCGATTGCATCGCTGCTGTCTGGCTAACTTGATTTTTTACAGCGCCAAAGTCAATTAAAACCAATCTGGCATCTTGAGCCCGGCGAATCAAATTAGCGGGTTTAATATCGCGGTGAATTACTTTCTGGGAGTGAATGTATTGCAGTAATGGGATTATTTCACTTAAAAACTGCTTAACTCCTGCCTCGGTTAATATTCCCTTACCTTTTACCTCCTGCTGTATAGTTGAACCGTGAACGTATTCTTGAATTAAATAGAAATTCTCGCGCTCTTCAAAATAGTCTAGTAAACGTGGAACTTGAGGATGATTCCCAATCTTACCTAGGGTTATGGCTTCTCGCTCAAATAATTCCCGTGCCATTTGCAAAATATGGGGTGCAGTTCCCGAAGGACGTAGTTGCTTGATGACGCAACTAGGTTCCCCCGGTAGGGCTTCATCTTGTGCGAGAAAAGTCGCTCCGAAGCCACCTTGCCCTAGGGATTTGGTAACTCGGTAACGCTCGCGTAGCAAAAGTCGCGCTCCACAAGATTGGCATCTTTCACTAAAAGGCAAGTTTTCTGGATTGGGACAGTTTGGATTCAAACAGTAGCTCATGCACTGTCAACTCGCTACAAAACAATGACGGGGAGCAGTTACTCTATTTCTATTATTGAGATATGAATTCGAGGATACCAGGTGCAAATTGCTGGATTAGTTTTGAAGAGTTTCTAAAGTTGGATAGATATTTGATTATTTATTAGTATAAATACTGAAAAATGGTTTATTCAGTTTATTTTTTAGTCTTTCAATTTGAAAGTAACTATTATGTAAATATACTGTATGCAATTGAAATATGAAGATCGATCCACAGTCTCTCTACACTTGATGTACGAGTTGGCGTAATGCGATCTTATGGTTTCAATAGGTACCAAGGTAACTGAAAGCATTAACTTGATAGCTTACAGACATTTAATTTTAGTTTGTTTCAAAACTTAACACAGTTCCTAGAATTATTTGTGTCGAAAATTTATTTTACTTATCGGACTAAAACTGATGCCTTTTTAATGTCAAAAATTTAAAAATCACTCGGAACTTTTTTGCATCGCTTGGCACTTCATGACAGCATAAGGTAGCTATACACAATTTTAATTTATGTAAATCAATACATGAATATATGTTCAGATATAATATGAGATTTATCAAACGTATTTTTCGGAGGCTAAGGAAAAATGGTAGCAGGTGTCGATTTAATGAAATGTGCTTGTGATAAATGTTTGTGTATCATAAAAGTCGAAAATTCAGTTGAGGGCGACGGTAAATACTATTGTTCTGAAGCTTGTGCTGAAGTTGACACTCCCCACGCATACAATGCGGGGGATTCTTGGTTCACGGACACAACTTAACCGAGCAGGATTTCTCCAACCCGGCCAGTGGTTCTATCTCCCCAAGCTTAAAAGATTCGGTGTGCCCCACCGTACTTAGTCCCCTCTGCAAGATATTAATCGCTGCATTAATGTCTCTATCCTCTATGTAGCCACAATTATTACAAATATGGGTTCTAGTAGATAGAGATTTTTGCACTTTAGAGCCGCAATTAGAACAATTTTGAGAAGTATTATGAGGAGCAACAGCAATTGTTAGCTTCCCATATTTATAGCCAAAATAATCTAACCAGCGACGAAACAATGACCATCCTGCATCACTAATTGACTTAGCTAGATGTCGATTTTTTATCATGCCTTTAACATTCAAATCTTCATAAGCTACCAAATCGTTAGATTGGACTAAGCGGAGTGCCACTCTCTTGACAAACTCTTCTCGCTGCCTACTTACTTTTAAATGTTTTCGAGCATATCGAACTCTAGCTCTGTGATAATTTTGGGACTGTGGTTTTCCTTTTTTATATTTCTTAGATTTGTTTCGATTCAGATGGTTTAATTGTCTTTCTCCTTTGCGATAAAATTGCGGATTGTGTTCAATCGAACCTTGACTATCAGCCAAGAAATATTTAATCCCAACATCAATTCCTACAGCTTTTTGAGAAGGGGTTAAAGGTTTGACAGTATCTCTGGGGTCTAACTGTACCGAGAATTGCACGTAATGACCATCAGCACGACGTACAATTCTAACTCGTTTAATTTGGCTTAATTGATAAAAGTTTAAATCCCTCGAACCGATTAACTTAAAAGTTCCTATATTCTTCTTATCGGTAAAAGAAATATACTTCCTATCAGATGATAGCTTCCAGCCTGAAACCTTATATTCAAGCGAACGAGTATTTCTCTTAAATTTGGGATACCCCTTTTTACCCTTAACCTCGTTCTTGCAGTTAGCATAAAAGCGATTAACAGCTTTTAAAACTCTTTCAACAGCAGTTTGACAAGCATGAGAGTTTAAATCTTCGACAAATTTAAACTCTTTTCTTAATAACGTGTTGTATCGAAACATTTCGGTTTTACCTACACCACGATTATCCATCCAGTAGCGAAGCACTTTATTGCGGACAAACTGATATGTCCGAATTGCCTCTTCTATGGCTGATACTTGTTGCGGTTTTGGTTTAACTTTAAACTCGTAAACAAACACGTTTGATACTAATATTATAGATATCAAAAACAATCATATCATATATGCACGCACGGGGAATAAATTCCCCACGGGTTTATCCCCACGGATGAATCCGGGGGCTTGCACCCTCCGATTTTCGGTCATAAAACCATAACAGGTTGCGGACATAGTGGTTGCGGCTGTAATTAATGGAGTTGAATTTTTCTCAAAATTATCAATCCCGCTCTTTTAAGATGAGACGGGATTGATAAAAAACGTAAAAATTGGGCTGTGGTTAATTCTTACAAGCCGGACATTACATCCCGTGCAGCTTGCAAGGTTCGCTCAATATCCTCTTCGGTATGAGCGATGGAGGTAAATCCAGCTTCAAATTGAGAAGGTGCTAGGTAGATACCATGTTCTAACATCCCACGATGGTAACGTCCAAATTTAGAGGTATCAGAGGTTTTTGCATCTTCGTAGTTATGAACCGGACCATTAGTAAAGAACATACCAAACATACCGCTAATATTACCGCCACAAGCAGCATGACCAGTTTCACGAGCAATCTGCAATAAGCCATCCGCTAACTTTTTGGTGACTTTTTCTAAGTAATCGTAAGTACCCGGTTTTTGTAGCAATTCTAATGTTTTAATACCCGCAGTCATCGCTAGAGGATTACCGCTGAGCGTTCCAGCTTGATACATTGGTCCTGCGGGTGCGACCATAGACATGATATCTCGACGACCACCATAGGCTCCTACAGGCAAACCACCGCCGATAATTTTACCCAAGGTGGTTAAGTCGGGAGTAACGCCGAACTTTTCTTGTGCGCCACCGTAAGAGATACGGAAGCCTGTCATCACTTCATCGAATACTAATAATGCGCCATGTTCTTGAGTGAGTTCGCGCAATCCTTCCAAAAATCCAGCATCGGGAGGAATAAAACCAGCATTCCCTACGACTGGTTCTAAAATGACTCCAGCAATTTGGTCGCGGTTTTCTTCAAATAGTACTTTTACTGCTTCTAGGTCATTGAAGGGTGCAGTTAAGGTGTCGCCGGTTACTGACTTGGGAACCCCTGGAGAGTCGGGTAAACCCAAAGTCGCGACTCCAGAACCTGCTTTTACCAAAAACATATCGGCGTGGCCGTGGTAACAGCCTTCAAATTTGATAACTTTGTCTCGTTTGGTAAAAGCTCGCATTAGCCTTAACACAGCCATGCAGGCTTCTGTTCCAGAATTAACAAATCTTACCATTTCAATGCTGGGGACAGCATCGATCACCATTTGAGCTAGAACATTCTCCAATACACAAGGAGCACCGAAGCTAGTACCTTTTTCAAGAGCTTCATGGAGCGCGGCTATGACTTCAGGATTGGCATGACCGCAAATTGCCGGACCCCAGGTTCCTACATAGTCCACGTACTCATTGCCATCTACATCCCAAATGTACGCGCCTTTTACTTTGTCAAAAACTATTGGTTGTCCGCCTACAGACTTAAAAGCGCGGACGGGAGAATTCACACCTCCCGGCATTAAGCTTTGAGCCGCAGCGAAAATTTCTTGTGATTTGGTAGTTTTAATCGTTGTATTTACCAAGATTGTCTCCTAGAGTGTAATTAATAAGGTCTATCTTTGGATAGGGGCTAATACTGCTTCAAACTTATATCGTAGTAAATTAGCTGAACTAGCTGAACCAGGAAAATAACAATATGTTATACAAGTCAAATCAGGATTTGCCTTTGGAGATTCGCAATCGCTACTCTGAGGCCTATCAGGATGTTTATCGGGCGGCTTTCAACTCGGCTATTCATTGGTACGGTGAAGCTCCCAAGGCTCATCAAGTAGCTTTGAGTGCATTGAAAATGCACTCCGCTATGCAAAGAAACGCGATCGTTTAAGGAATTTAGTTAGCATAGAGGAAAAACATCCCATTAAGATACACCATACAGAATGATATCGTGAATTTATGAATCATTCTTATTAAAGGGCGGTATCTAGCTGGTATGTTTTTTTCTGTAACAGATTCGCAAAACTGCATCCCCGTTGACAAAATTCGCTACGACGAACGAGGTTTGGTGCCAGCTATAGTCCAAGATTATTTAGATGGCACTGTTTTAATGATGGCGTGGATGAACCAAGAATCCTTAGCAAAGACCTTGGAATCTGGTGAAACTTGGTTTTGGAGCCGTTCCCGTCAGGAATTGTGGCACAAGGGTGCCACAAGTGGACATATTCAGCACGTGCATAGTATCCGCTACGACTGCGATAGTGATGCTCTTTTAATTGGTGTAGAACAAGCGGGAGATATTGCTTGTCACACGGGTGAAAGAAGCTGCTTC
Source organism: Rivularia sp. (in: cyanobacteria) (assembly GCA_050042755.1). Lineage (GTDB taxonomy): Bacteria > Cyanobacteriota > Cyanobacteriia > Cyanobacteriales > Nostocaceae > Rivularia. The sequence goes on along the minus strand of JBHJJJ010000036.1, from coordinate 48,303 downwards.
CATCAAGTTGATAGTAAAGTTGTCCCACCCCCTGCCGATACTTTGTCACAATTATTTGACATTGTATGCAAGCGACGCGATAATCCCATTGAGGATTCTTACACTTGCAAACTGTTAACGGGTGGCGATAATCGGATTTTAAAAAAGAATGGTGAGGAATCGGCTGAGGTCGTTATGGCTTGCAAGGACGATAATGCAGACGCTATAGCTGGTGAAGTTGCAGATTTGCTCTACCATACTTTAGTTGCTTTGGCTTATCATAATGTTGATTTAAAATCCGTTTATCGCAAGTTGCAAGAGCGACGCAAATAATTTTTGTACTTCTTGCGTTTGAATCCTGCGTTACTTAGTGATTCTAAACGACTTAAAGCGCTATTGCTAAGACGGGGATACCGTAATTTGATCTTTTTAATTATGTCGTTCTATCCCCGCTTTCCATATTTTTTTGCGTAAATTGTTTGATTTCCTGTCGGCGGAAAAATTATTTACTTGGGTCCAATCTTATGGGAAAATTAATAGTAATTTTCTTATAATTAAATTATGAATAAAAATATTTTTACGCACTATAATCCTATTGTATACAACTAATATATCACTAATTTGCGTTCCACATTTAGCATAAATAAAACTTAATTACTAATATTTACAAAATTATCAAAGGTTAAATTTGCAATTCATTTAGTAATTTAATAATTTTTTTATTTTCCTACTTCAGAAAGCTTTTAAGAAGTATTAAGGAAGGTCTATGGTGAGCCAATTTTAGTGGTATTATAAAATAATGAGAATATCAGCGAAAATATTTTTTTTGATCATATTTCCATTATTTTTTATTATATCATAAATTGCGCCGACCTTGGAGCAATATTAAGCAGAAAATTAGTGCGCAATCCCTCATATCCACGCGACTCAATAGAGCTATCGTGTTCCTCCTTTACAGTTGAAGCAAAAGCAAGTGAGGGGAAGCACAGCAGTTCCAGAAAATGCGATCGCAACTTCTTTGACAGTCCCCAGCGATAAGAACGCGGGGATTTTTGTTTCATAGAGCCAACTCTAATACACAAGGGTGCTATGTTCCTAGCGCCAAACATAGCATACAGGTTTAAGAGAAACCATTAAAACGGCTGGGGACAGATCGGTAGGAGAAAAATTATCCTAGAGGGCATAAACCTAAGTAAACTCGTATCCACTTCACTTAGCATTAGAACAACAGTTTAAACCCAAACTTGAGCAATCATTCACTATCAATAGTCAGTAATTGGTTGCGGAGAAAGGGTTTCATTGGTAAAAAAATCAACAAGCGGATAATTTTTTTGTAATTCTTATCATTAACTGGAATTTTCCTCACCAATTCCACAGGATTTCCACAGACTCCTTGGAAGTTTTCCACAGGTTTTTTACCTTTGAATAGGCTTTAAGACATATTACTGGGGATTTTTTTTCCTAGTAACGAGGATTTACAAAGACTGAGTTATCATTAAGTATTGTAACAATAATATGTATCTAAGCTTGATTGTGACGTGGATAATCAAATTTGATACTGGTCTTTGTAACATTTCGCAGCATTGACAAACCTACCCCCCTTTAGCGCAAAATGATGCGACAAGTTTTTTATGAACAAGCGTGTCGATGTAGCAATATAACACCAATGCCTTTATAGAGCATCTCTATTAAACTTTGTATGCTCCCCATAAAGGTTTTCGTCAGCCAGAACTCCACGTTGATAGCCCGATTTATAGGAGAAGAATTATGAACGCCACAGTTAGCCTCGCAGCAGAAATCCCAGAAACACTTCACGAATCTTTGAAGAATTACTTAGAAACTCATCCAGATTGGAACCAAGATCGAGTACTCACTGCTGCTCTGTCTTTGTTCCTACTCCAAAATGGAGATAGCGATCGTCGTGCAGCTCGCGTTTATTTAGAAACGTTATTTCATAATTCCTAGTATTTAGGTCAGTAATGGTACGTGACTCGAAAACTGGTAACTCCTAAAGCGTCTTGTAATCATAGTTGGGTACTAATAACAATGGGCGCGATTTCTTTCTAGAGCCAAAATTTATTGGTAATTACTCACAATTTGTAAATATTGGGAAACGCCAAAAAAATAAATTACCCAAAACGACAGTAATACTACATGAGTTGTAAAAATTTGTGATGTAAAGAAACCCGGTTTTGTCAAAAAGCCGGGTTTGTTCATATTTAGGAATGATATTAAGCCAGGTATCTAAAGATAGGCTCTGTTAAAATAGAAATGGACTACGGCTCATGGTTGAGTTCAGTGGAATAGCAGCTGTCTTACTCTACGGAAACCTCCCAAAGGTAAAAATAGCCCCTAAGATTAATCAGTTTTGGACTTTGAGAGATCTTGCTGTGGGATGAATCTTGCTGTATATTGGCGTAGCAAAGAATAAATGGAAAATATGCCGACTCTGGGCACGAAGCTCTACCCCTAGAAGGTTTATATCATACTGATAAGAAATATAACTTGCAATTATGGCAAATTATAAATAAAAAATAGACTCTTGAAAGAATATTTATCTAACTACCTGGAGCTTTACACTTAGATTTGACACATAAATTTTTTTAGCTCAATTAGATAGCAAATTTACTCTCTGAGAAAATATGTGGCTGATTGTTTTAAATATCTGGATGTTATAAAAATATTCCGATCTAAAAGCGATGAAATAAATTGAATAAATTTCCAAGGGAATATATCATCAGGTTGGCTTTTACAATTTATCCATGAAATACTTCCGGCTTTCCTGAGAATGCGTAAAAGGAGGTTTAACCTCCCGTTATATTAAACTTTCTCAGGCTGTTGAGCTGGAGCAGGACATTCAAATTTGTAGCCAACACCGCGCACCGTCTGAATCAAAGCAGGCTGGGCAGCATCAGCTTCAATTTTTTTACGAATTTGACCGATATGTACGTCTACAACTCTTTGATCGCCCACATATTCATAGTCCCATACTTCTTGGATAAGTTCGGCACGTCGCCAAACTCTACCAGGATGGCTGGCTAAGAAATGTAATAAGTCAAATTCCAACGCAGTTAAAGGAACTGGTAGGTTATTGAGCGAAACTTCTCGCCTGACGGGATCTATCATCAACTTTTCAAAAACCAAACGTTTTTGTTCCGCTGTAGTTACAACACGCTGGCGGCGCAGAATGGCTGCGACTCTGACTTCTAACTCTCCCAAACCGAAAGGCTTAGTGAGATAGTCGTCAGCACCTTTGGAAAAGCCGCGAATTTTATCGGCTTCATCCGCACGGCTGGTTAGCATGAGAACAAAAACACCGTTACGACTTTGCATTTCTTGACAAAGATTAAACCCGATTACATCTGGTAAATTTACGTCTAAAATTACCAAATCTGGGTTAAATTGCTCAAATAGAGCTAAGGCGGTTTTGCCATCTTCGGCAGCTTCCACTTGATAGCTCTGCTTCATCAAAAAGCGTTGGATTAAATTCCTAACGGCTGGATCGTCGTCAACTACAAGAATCTTGGCAGCAGGAGCCATGACCATCACTTTGCAAAAAAATTCATAGGATTTACAGGCGGATTGCGCCCTTAAAGCGCGGATATCCGCTTTTGGGCAATAATAATCTACAAGGCTAAAGCTCTCCTAACCGGTTTTTCCAAAGACATACGCCTTGTAATACTGCTGGCCGCAGAGGCCGGAGAGCGTAAATTTCTTCTTTTATGCAACCCTGGGAATAAAGCAGTAATGTTCTTCTTCGTTCACAGGAGTATCTAACAACCAATTATAGATAAATGCTCCCTTTTTGCGACTTTGTAACTTGAAGGGCAAACAAGGAAATTGTTTACTTAAAGTTACAAAGCAATTAAACGCTTCAATTTTAAATCTATATGCGGTTAAACGGCACGGTCACGAAGAAGGAGGTTTATAGATTAAAATCTTCCTCCGGAGAAATAAGACTGCTTTATATAAAACACAAAGTTTAATTTTTTCATAAAAGATGCCCACTTTTTGTGTTTTTATTTCAAATTCCAGAGTAAAGCCCTAATTGTTCAACGGCATGAGGGGATACACTGAGTTATTGCGATATGTTAAAGTTACTATTAGTGAATATTACTTGCGTCGCCGCACGTTCGTATCATACTTTTATTTGGGTAAGACTATCAAAATCGATAGCGATTATATTGGTTTCTACCAGAATAAATCATAAAATAGTTTTTATTAAACAACAAACTGCTGCCGACTGAGCCTAAAGTAATTAACTCCCATGAGCGACCAAAATCCCTACGAAAAACTTGGGGTATCAGAAGACGCTAGCTTTGAAGAAATTCAAGATACTCGCAATCGCCTAGTAGAAGAATATAGTGGCGATAGCAAACGTCTTGAAATGATTGAAGTGGCTTATGATGCCGTACTGATGGACCGCTTGCGCATGCGTCAAGAAGGTAAAATTAAAGTACCCGAACGTATCCGCTTCCCCGAACGCAGAGAACAGGTACCGCCCTTAGAAAGTCCAGTACCGAAAAAGCAGTCACCCCCATGGCTGCAACGCATGGTAGATAAACCTACTACTCTTGATGTAGTTGTGCCAGGAGTTTGGTATCTTGGTTTGAGTGCCAACAGCTTGTTTTATCGAACCCAAGGAGACCAGATTTTACAGTTAATGTTGGTACTCGGGGTTGGAGTGAGTATTTATTTTCTTAATCGCAAAGAAAGTAGATTCGGTAGAGCCGTTTTATTGACTTTAGTTGGTTTGATAGTTGGTTTAGTAGTGGGAGGACTTATTGCTAGTCCCCTTGTAGAACAATTACAATCGGCTAATTTTACAACTAATCAGTTTGCTAGCGTCGTAACTTTTATCTTATTGTGGCTAATTTGTAGTTTTCTTAAGTGAGTTTAACGCCGGGAAAATAGGGAATAGGGAATAAGCAGTTCTGACTTATTAATAACTATTAATTCCCTTAGACCCATTTTTTGATGGTTTTTTATACCCATTAATTAAGTTGAACTGTTAAGTACAAAATCAACCGCTTCTGTTATATTTTTTACAACTAAATCGGGATGATAGGCTTCGAGTTGAGGGCGATCGCGAATGCCAGATTCCACAGCTATTGACTTTACACCATATTTTTTCGCTGCAGCAATATCCGCTTCAGTATCCCCAACCATCCACGTATCTTCTGCGAGGGGCAATTCTTTTAATGCCCGTGCCATAAGTAGCGGTTTATCCTCAATATCACGAGTTTTAACGTAATCATTACTAAGGCAATAACGGCGAATTTCGGGGAAGAAATGGTATAGATTAAATTTTTGTAAAGCGTATTCTAATTCTCGTACTCGACGCATAGTCATTACTGCTAAATCAATTTGGGCTTGTTGAACTTTTAGTAGAGCTCCCGGGGCACCTGGGAGCAAGGTATCGTACTCGAAGTAAGGCTGTGTATGTACGGTTTGCTGGCGCAATTGAGCAAAATCTTCTGATTGTGTTGATTCCAAGCCGGATATAATACCTATTTCTTTTTCTGGAGTACGAGCACGTTTTAGCTGCCAAAATTCTTCTTTGGAAAGTACCCGTATTTGTTGATCTTGACGGCGGTTTTTTTCTAAACACAGTAAATAAACCTGATAATAACGTTCGGAAACATCACTAATTGGTCCATCAAAATCTGTAATAAGTCTTATCATTGCAAATAAATGTAAAGGGTTCCCATAGGAATTTTTTTCTTCTAAAAAAATTCCTATGGGTGTCCGTAAAGTTTATTTACATAGATTATCGCAATCATTAGCATCTTCAGATTGTGAATATTTAATAAGTCACCATATTGGCAATAAGTTAAAAAAATCACTATTTTGAGAATAGTTATGCGATTAAAATTTACCAATTTGTATTGGTGCATTCTGACGAGCACCTGTTCTTAAACTCATCAAAATACACCACAAACTAAAGGAACTTAAATTTACTTCACTCCCTCACTCCTTATTTGTAAACTTCCGCGTTTAATTTGTTCAAGTTCCATTGCTTCAAATAAAGCACGAAAATTTCCTTCTCCGAAGCCTCGAGCGCACTCTCGACGCTCGATAAACTCAAAGAAAAAGGTAGGCTGAGGGAAAATAGGCTGTGTAAAAATTTGTAAAAGTAGGGCATTCGGGAAATCTTCTTTCCAATCTACCAAAATTTTCTGTTTAGCAATATTTTTGAGTTCATTTGGCTTGAGAGGTAAATTTGTTTGCTGTTGTAAGTGGCAATAGTAGCTTTGAGCAATAGGGAGAAAGCACACACCACGGTTGCGGAATTGAGCGATGTGACTAATGATATCGCTAGTTTGTAAAGCGATATGCTGAATTCCCGCTCCTCGGTTAGCGTTGAGAAATTCTTGAATTTGAGAATTGGGAGTTGCAGGTTCATTAATTGGCAATTGTATACTGCCATCAGGAGAAACCATTACTTGGCTGTGTAATGCAGAAAGAGGAGTTTGAATATTGAATATTTGCTGGGGTTGGAAACCAAGAATATTCTTGTACCAAGCAACAGCAGGCTTTAAATCACCCACCGCCACATTGAGCACGATATGATCTATTCCTTGGATGGGAGGGGAGGAGGAATAATTTTCTATGATTTTTTCGCTTAATTGTTTTTCCAATAATGTATGGCAAAGCCCCCCCCAAGCAATAATTTTAGCTTGTTTGATGCCAAGTTTATGCTCGACGGGTTGTATAATTTTTGCTCCATAAGCTTTCGCTAGGGTAATTATCGCTGACAAATTTTCGACTTCAAAGGCGACATCTACAACTCCCGGAGGATGTTGACGTAGATATTCAGCTATTGGGCTGATGGATGATATTGCTGAAGAGAGCACAAAGTAAACTGAACCACTTTTAACTACTTCGGTATGGGTATGAGAAGCTTTATCTCCTCTACCGGGGAAACTAGGGGTAAGAGCATAATCATCTAATGTTTGAAAACCAAGATGATGTACAAACCAATCATGCCAGGTTTTGGCATTTTCTACGTAAAAGTGAACGTAAGCAATTCTCATTTTGGTTGAAGCAAGAGGCAGTAACAGCTTATCTGTCTGTAAATTTTGCCTTTTTTGCTCAAATTTCAAGTCACTCTTAAGCAGTAAATAATTATTTTTCTCTTAAATTTCTGTAATCAGATGGGAAGAGCTAGGAGGGGAGAGTTAGTAGTTATAAGTTATGGGTTTATAAATTAAAATGTATCAAAGGTAGGCTAGGGGTGGATATTCGTTACCGATTGTTGTAGAGCAACTTGCCATATATTACCTGTTTTCTTAACCTCGAAAGAATTACAAGACTGTAAGAACTTGACAAAATTACCATTAGTACTTATTTCTCGGAGTATGTGAGAAATTCCTTTACTGTATTGTTTATTAAATCTTTCACCGACAGTACCGATGGGAATATAATTTAATGGGCTTTTACCTACTAAATGAGTAATAATTTTAATAATTTCTTTTTCCACATCTGATTTATTTTCAAATACTAATATCTTAGTGTCTACTTTTTTTGGAGTTGGCATCTTGAACAAAGTCACGTATATTTCTGGATGCTCGGGTATTTGATGAGTTACAAACTCAGATGTATTGACAAAAATATTTTTGACCGTTTTATCGGGAAAATGATGAGATACAACTTTGTTAATACCAAAACTATACTTTTCTTTAAATAATTTACAGATTTTTGATAACTTTATCCATTGGTTTGATGTCTGTGCTTCTTGTTCTTTAATAATCTCTTTAATCTGGCGCAGGAGTTGTTCTATAGAAGGTAAAATAGTATGGGTTTGGGTTTCATTTGTTTGACCGTTCAGTATCGTCAAATTGCTATTTTGTTGGCTAATTTGATAAACAATCAGTCCTCTTTGTTGAAGATGGTTACACAAATTAGTCATTACTTTATCTGATGAACAGACTAAAACTTCCTTGACTTGGGGGTAATATTCATCAATTGTCAAGCCAAAAGTCATCATTTTTCCTTCAAAATTATCTTTCCCGCGAGGAACATGAATTAGTGAGTAGCCACGCCGATCAAATTCAATATCTTTTTTACCCATACTCTGCCAATTAGCAAAGGCTATTTTAATTTGGATGGGATTAGTACAAATGGTTGTTAAAAACTGTTCTGTTTCTGGTTGGATTTGTATATTTTCTACATCTAAAAGTAATACCGCTATTCTTTTCTGCTGTGGATTTTCAGTTTTGTATGGTATTTCTTGTTCAATAGAATTTGTATTTTGTTGATTTCCAGAAGTTTTTGGCTCTTTTGTTGTAGGTAAAGATTCTTTCTCGCTAGATTTAGTTGATTTTCTATCTTGTTGATTTTCCTTATCATTTATCTCGGCTGTTTTAATTTTAGATTGTTGATGATTAGAAGTGCTTCCATCAACAGTTTGAATATTTGATTCTTTATTGGTAGAGTTTATATCTTGTTTGTCATCAGAATCGTTTGACTCTGAGATGTCGGGATTAAGTTGACGAATTTTTTCTTGTAATTTTATTAAAACAGGTGTGTTCGTAGAATCAGATATCAGTAAAGCTGTAATAAATACTTCTACCTGATTAACTAAGGATTCCCAATCTTGAGCGTCATTAATGACTTCTATTAGCTTTGCTTTCAAACGCGATTGATTGCTATTTTCGCGCCAAGATATATTTCTATACTTTTCGATTAATAGTTCCGGTTGCTGTTGCTGAATATATATAACAGCTTGGCAAACATAGGAGCCAATCTTATTCAATAATGCTGTGGGGTGTTTAGTCAGCGTAACAGTCATAGCTTGTTAAGGTAGATAGGACATCCTAGCTAATACCAATTAAAAAAAAAGGCATGTATCCCTTTATATCTAGCAAATATTTTATCTGAGAACCGTAAAATTGCTTAAGGAAGACATTTTGGAGATCAACTACAGTTATAAATTATTTATAGGTATAGATAAACCCAGTATCTTAAAGACACCGGGTTTATCAAACTCCTTATTTTGTTCCCAATTCACGGGCACCCATAAGATTTTTTTTCTTATTAAAAAAATCTTATGGGAACCCTTCACGAATAATTTACACCAGTCTCATTTAGTCTTTAAATAATTAGTTTTGACATTAATACTCGATGGAGTAATTATAGATAATGTCAATATTTTACATTGATGGAGAAATAGGAACGCCGAAGGGTATTGCGTTTTTGTCCTCAATTCGAGAAGTCAAGAACTTATTGTTAATTAGTTCCTTGTAAATTTCTAAGTTACTCTTCCAATTTTGAATAATAGTAACTAAATTTTGTAGCTTTTCTTCTTGCTCGATCGCGGTGATATTATAGTTAAAATTCCCAGAGAATAAAACTCCTGCGAGATTATTTTCTTCTGAGACTCGTAATAATCCTTCGTTAATAATTAAGTTTAACTGAGAGTCTTCTAAAGCGTAAGATAAGTGAATTGCAGCTTTTACCGGTGCATTACCAAATTCTCGCCATTCTCCTGAAGCAAGTAGATTATTTAAGAAATAATTGGTAGTACCATTTGAGTCTGTAAAAGTTACAAAACCTTTGGGATTAATACCTATCGCTTGATACTCTACATTAGGTAGCTTTTCTACATATTTAGCAGCTAGTTGAGATATCTGTAATTCTTGGATATCTTTTGTGTCAGTGTCAATGGCTTCTGCAAAAACTATGCGGTTTGGTTGTGCGACAATTACAATACCATTTTGAAAGACTAGCTGTGTCAAATTTTTTGTATATACTGGCGGACGTGCTACTTCCCAATCGGATGAGATAATGTTGCTATACTTCAAAAAGTCTAGGTTCACAATGTTAGGATTCAAGTTTTTGGCTGTAATTGCGATCGCCAATTCCTGAATTTGTATGGTTTTACTCATAATTTTTACTTAGATTTTAGTTTCGAGAGATTATTTAAATGTTTCTTAGGGTGATGCTTGCTGATTTTTTATCAGTATTTGCATGCAAGCAGGTTTATCTTAAACGTAAAAAAAGCAATCTTCTGTTTAGAAGAATACTTAAAAGCAAATATTTGATTTTTCCATGTATGGTATTACATCTCTGTAGGTAATGAGATGGCTAAGTAAAAGCAATGTATTATACGAATTAGATTATTGTTTATCCCGAAAAAAGTCGGGAAAGTAAAGATAAGACAGCTACTAGCATTTACTTTTTCTTAAGATAAACTCTATACCTTTTCTAATTAGGCGCAATGCGGCTTTAAGCTAACACGAAGTGCTAGAGTTGCTGAAAATAATGCTGTGATTATTTTTTTGAAATCTTAGGAAGTCCAAGAAACATCTCTCCGATTTAGGTAAATTTTATTAAGGGAGATCAAAAAAATGAATTATCCCACCGGCGGTGGGACAATTTATTACTTGCAAGTGCCTAATCTTTGCTACTTTTCCTCTTGTTCGCTATTTTTATCTTTGTTCCGAGAATTTATTAAAGCCAGAATTAAAGGTGTTAAAGCACCAATTATTGCTGGTAGCAAACTGAAATAATCCCATAGTGTTATAGTTCTACCAACTTCAGTCTTAGGCTGTTGGCTAACTGAAGGAATTTCAACCGCCTGATTTTCAGTAGGGATGTCCATGTTTGTAGATGCTCTTTAATATTGCTAGTTTCTATTAACTTTTCTGGAATTCTGTTCCGCCGAAATTACACAACACAAGCATTCATATTAAGTATTCCAAGCACCTGACTTCTTCCCACACCGTTCTGATAGTCTTAAATGCACAGGTTAGAACTTCCGCAATGCAAGAATTCCCTCCTTTGTAACGGAGAGATCCCCATGCATTACTAATTGAGATGGGGGAAGGCTTTTTGTGAAAAAAGCGAATGCGTACAGGAGAAAAGATGGTTTATCAAGCCAAGAGATTGAAGCTTAATGGGCTTGGTGCAGTGTTGTGACAAATATAATAGGGAAGTAAGCAGAAAATTTCGGATATTGAAGGCGGCTCTATTTTTTACAGAAATTGTACCAGAATTGTACCACGCCACTAAAAAAGGGGGCTTGGCGTAATATCATGTCCGGTTAAACACTTGTTAATGTTCAATAGGCAATAGCAAAATGAAGTATAGATCCTACACTTACTGCAGGTATTAAACAGATTAACCGCGAAGTTGTAGCTGGGGCTATGTGCAGCAATTCCAGCGGACATGATATTTATTATTTTTCTTCTCCTTGAACTGAGAGAATTGAGATGGGGTTAAACTTGCGATTCTCAATTTAGGGATGCAGTTTAAAACAAATGAAATGAGGATTTCTAGCCAAAATAGCAATAGATGCCATTACAACAAGTTAAACCATTGCAATCTCTGTAGTGATAACCATATCGTCGAAGTCCAAATCGCCACCACCTGGTAAGTCTTCAAAACCCAAAGTATTAACTCCTAGGGAACGTATATGCTCTATTCCATCAGAGTTAGCTTCAGCGAAGGGAAAGTAAACTTGACTGAAATCGTCTAGGTTATTAAAATCCCCATTAACAACCAGTATAGGAGCATAAATATGTCCTCCTAAGAGGGTGTCATTGATAGTAGTAGAACTAAAGTTATCTACACTCAGTTCGATCTCGGGTTCGACAAGCTCCACTGCTAATTGTGCATAAGCTTCGCCATCACTGGGTTTGAGCTTTTCTCCAGTGATTGGATCTGTAATGGTTCCTTCTGTGTTGTCAATTTTGTAGAAACCGGCAGTATTATCAAATAGTGCTTCTCTACCTAGGGTGAAACTAATTGTTACGTCACCAGTGTGGTTTTCTAAGTTAAGTAAATTGCCATCAATAATATTTCCTTCATCCGGTATTTGTGTACTTTCGCTGACATTTTGGGGAACAATTGGAGAGCTTTGTGCGACATCATCGTTTTCTATTACCGCAACTTTACGATACTCTGCTTCGTTATTTGCAAAAGTTGCGCCAGATAAGTCTTTGAGATTCAGAGTAAATTCTTCGTTTAACTCAACCTCGCTATCCCCATTCACTTCAACGTCAATGTTTGCAGTGGTTTCGCCAACTGGAATTATAATTTGTCCTGATGTTTCGTTGTAATCAGAACCAGCAATGGCACTTCCATCCACAGTTTCATAGAAAAGTTCAACCTGCTCGGTAGCTGGTGAAGATAAATTTACAGCAAACTGAGCAATGGTGGTTCCAGTATCACCTTCAAGGATAGAAATATCTTCAAAATTGAGAACAGTTAATGCATCAACATTGCTATCGGGCTTGGTTAGGTTATCAACTTCCTCTAACGGAGATGTTTGTGGAGATTGGATAACCGAGTCAACAACTAGGTTTTCTTCGTCTTCTTCGTTACTGGGATCGGATGAGTTGTCTTCTATAGCTTCATCTTCAGGAGAGGCGATTTCAATATTATTACCCCCATCTATCTCTGAATTATTCTCTAACGGGTTACTAACAACCAAATCAACAGTTGTGTTCGGGAGTCCCTGAGTATAAATAATCTCAGCTGTTACCTGATTTTGAATATCCTCCGATGGGTTTAAACCCTCAATTGGACCCTCAAAAGTTAAACCAGCAGGACTCTCTTTTAATTCTTCGGAGTCAATCGTGTCAACAATAGTACCATCTACAAGAATATTAATGGAGGAAATATCATCACGATCGAGTACAGACTCAGCAAATTCAATTGCTAAATCTGATGCTTCGGAGACTATCACCGGTTGATCTGAATCTATAATTCTCAACTCTTGGATATTTGCAGCCCCAAAACCGTAAGCTTGTACATCAGCTACTGATTGCAGAGCCTTGGCTGAATCTGTAAAGTCTCCCCCCATAGTTGAGAATCCATCAGAGATAAAAAAGGCTATATTGGTTGCTCCGGGAGGTACTGTAGAAAAGAACTCATTAGCTTTTTCAAGTGCGTCATTAAAATTGGTAAAACCATTAACAGATAAACCTTCTACTGTTGAGATTGCATCGAGAGCATCTAATGGTGCGTTGAGGGATGCATCAGAGCTAAAAGGAATAACTGCAAATTGACTTACATCTGCAATTCCATCATCTATTAATGATTCTGTTAAACTGATATAAGCATTTTTAGCTTCTTCAAGCGGCTCTCCGCTCATACTTTCCGATACGTCAATCAGGTAAGCAAAGTTGTATTGATCGTTATTTTCAAAAGGGGAAAGAGTAATCTTATAATTTGCGTTATCATCAAGCGAAAGAGATGCTACACCAAGGTTTTGGCTTTCGCTATTAACAAGGTTAACTTCTGCGGAATCGGGAATTGTTATCGACATTTTCTTCGGGGTAGATATAAAGATGTTTTACTTTAGATAGATGCACTAAAACAGATCAAGGGCAATGTTAGCCTATGATTAAAAAAACATTATTTAGGACCACAAATTAAGAAATCCGCAAAGATTTCCTTTAAAACAAAATACTAGCCGTTGTTTTCAGAATTAGAGGTATACAGAAACTAACCTACTATTCTGCATCAGTTGAAAAGCTTGAAAGAGAGGTTTTTATTGCGCTTCAACTCATGTGAGTGTCACTGTGCTGCAATAGTCAATACAGCATATCTTGCATGTCTTCCGGAAATATTGTGCTCCCACCGAAGAAAAAAATTTTCATCAGCAAGCTAATTAGAAGGAGAAGGTGAAATTTTGCCCTTTTGGTAGAAGTCACAAAATTTGTACTCTCTACCATCACGCTTGTCTACCTTCATGCACTTGTATGCTTGACGGGCACCCATTAAAATTTTTTTAGAAGAAAAAAATTTAATGGGAACCCTCGACTTTTCCGTTAACACTACAAGACGAGGGGGAACACTTACTTAAAGTTACTTAATTTTCCTCTCCTATATACAATAATCGAAAAAATTTGAAAGTAAGTAAATAAACATACATTTTTTATTTCTTTATAGAAAGTTTATTCATTGCTCACAATTATAATAAATTTTCACCCCACTGCGATCGGTAGGGTGAAAATTTTACACTTTATATTAAAAAATCTCAAGTTTAACGGATTTATCGGACAAATTTGACGCTTTCGACTGTTTGAGTAAACTTATCTGTAAAGATGCTTAAGATACTTCTGTCTCGCGTCTTAATATTCGCAGTCACGGACATACCAGATTGGAGGGGTAATTGTCTACCGTTTGCAGATAGAGTTTGTCGATTTAACTTCACTTTAGCCGGGAAACGATAGTAGGGATAAATTTCGTCTGGCGGTAGGGCATCTTCACCGACGGATACAAGGGTACCTTTAATATCGCCAAATTCACTGAAGTTATAGCTTTCAAATCTAACGTCAACGTGCATTCCTTTTTTGACGAATCCGATATCCTTGTTAGTGATAAAGACTTCAGCCATCAGCGACTTATCCGGTACTACTTTCATCACGGGTTCCGTTGTATTAGCCACATAACCAGGATTACCGGCTTGCAAATCAAACACAATTCCATCTACCGGTGCTTTTACTTCTTGATATTTTTTAGTTAATTCTGCTTGCTTAATTTGACTATTGAGTTCCACAATCCGCTTGTCGTTTTCGACTATCGATTTATTAATTTGACTGTCGATTTCTGCAATACGTTTTTCGTTGTCTGCAATTTGAGTCAATATATCTTTAGTAGAAGTTGACATGGCGTTTTGCAGTTGCTGCCCTGTTTGAGTAATAGCAAACCTTAAACGCTGTATCTCTTGAGAGAGTTGAGCAACTTCACTGCGAGCATTGCTAACTTCTTGCTGTTGTTGGAGGTACTGCAAGCGAGCGATGGCTCCTTCTCTAAACAAAGGTTCTAAGTCATTGAGAATTCCTTGATTGATGCTGAGAATGTTTCTAGAATTATTAAGTCTTTCTTTAGTTTGTTCTAGCTGCTGTTGTAGCTGGGCTTGTTCTAACTTAATTTGAGTGGCTTGAGTTCTTAATTCTTCTTGGCTGGAAATTAAACGCAGTCGCTGTTCTGCTGTCAGCTTTACACCACCGTTATTTCCGGTTAAAAGCACTCGATAAAATTGATTTTCTTGTAGTAATGCAGTGCGACTTTGAGCCAATCTTGCCATTTCTGGAGGTATTTTGATTGAAGCTGCCTGGGGTAAGGAACCGACTCCGCGAAATAAACTACGATAAAATTGATTTTCCTGCTTCAAAGCTTTACTCACGTCTCTGGCTGAAACCAACTCCGCTTCAGATCCAGCTTGATCGAGACGTAATAAAACCTGACCTTTTCTTACCCGATCTCCATCCTTCACAAAAACTTCTTTAACCAAACCATTTATGGGTACCTGAACTTCTCTAACCGCTCCTTGGGGTTCTAATTTTCCTTGAGCGGGAACGGCTTGGTCGATTCTAGAATAGTAAGCCCAAGTAATGGTGAACACAGTTACACCCAAAATACTCCACAGCGCCGCTCGCGAAAAGAATGGCGATCGCCGTAAAATTACGGGTTGGTCAAATTCGGCAACTTTTGGTTGACCATTTTTCTGATGAATTGAATCTTGGGGATTCTCCCCCAATTTAGGGAGTACAGATTGCCGAGAGCCATTGCCGTTGAGATTACCGTTGAATTGAGTCATGGGAGTAGGGAGTTAGGAGTTAATGGTTAATGGTTAGTGGCTAAGAGATAGGAATTAGGAGTATTGAGTTATAAATTAAACTTCGATCTTTAACCTCTAACCTCTAACTTTTGAACTTTGACATTTAAATTTGTGCTTCTTGTTGTTGATATAGACAGTAGTAACGCCCTTTAAGTGACATTAATTCTTGATGGGTTCCTTGTTCTACAACGTGACCTTTGTCTAACATCAATATCGTGTCAGCACTACGTATAGTACTTAATCTATGAGTAATAAAGAAAACAGTACGCCCTTTAAAGGCTTCTGCTAAATTTAAGCATACCTGACGTTCGGATTCGTAGTCGAGAGCACTGGTAGCTTCATCAAGAATTAGTAAACGGGGATTTTGTAAAATTGTCCGGGCAATTGCGACTCTTTGGCGTTGTCCCCCGGATAAAGCGCTACCTCTTTCGCCTACTCTACTATTGTAACCATTAGGCAAGTCCATGATAAAGTCATGTGCCACTGCTATTTTAGCTGCTTCTATAATCTCCTCTGGAGTGGCATCAGGGTAATTTAAGGCGATATTTTCCTGTACGGAACCTTCAAAAAGTAGTGTATCTTGTGGCACAATACCTACTTGCTGTCGCAGGGAGTAAAGTTCTACTTTGTTAATATCGTAACCGTCGATGAGAATGCGTCCTGATTCCAAAGGATAAAGACGCGGTACCAGTTTCATTAGGGTACTTTTACCGGAACCACTTTGTCCGACGACACCAACAAATACCCCGGGTGGAAATTCTAAGCTAATGTTATTTAACTGCATTGGCCCAGTGGGTTTGAAGCGGAAGGAGACGTTATCGAATTTTACCGCTCCTTCAATCATGGGCATGGGAATATTACCCTTGTCTTCTTCGGTGGCTTCTTGGGGTGAGTCGATAATGTCACTCAAGCGTTCCAAAGATAAAGCGGTTTCTTGGAAGTTTTGCCATAACTGGGTAAGACGTAGAAGGGGGCTAGTAACGTAACCGGCGATGATGCGAAAGGCGATTAACTGTCCTAATGTTAGTTGCCCTTCTTATACTAAATAAGCTCCTACCCGCAGCACGAGTAAACCGGAAAGCTTGTTGAGGAAACCACTGGTTGAACTAGCAGTAGTAGAAGTTAACACATTTTTAAAACCAGCACTGACGTAACGAGCATAACGCTCTTGCCATTGCCAACGGGAACGTAATTCAATATTTTGGGCTTTAACTGTCTGGATACCCGATAAAATTTCTACTAAGTGGGATTGGGCTTCGGCGTTGCGTTCTGCTTTATAACGCAGTTGTCGGCGCACGATGGGAGAAACCACAAAGGTGAGGATGGCAAATAGTGGTAATGTCGCTAGGGCTACCAAAGCTAGTATCCAGCTATAAATAAACATGACCACGATATAGATCACGGAGAAAACCGCATCTAAAACTACCGTTAAAGCGGTTCCTGTTAAGAAGCTACGAATTTTTTCTAATTCGTTAACCCTGGTGGAAAGTTCACCTACGGGTCGCTTTTCAAAGTAACGTAATGGTAAGCGCAGTAAGTGATCGATAATTTCCGAACCCAATGTTAAGTCAATACGGTTGGTGGTATCGACAAATAAATAAGTACGAAGACTGCCAAGGACTGCTTCAAAAATTGCAATTACAACTAGAAATACACCGAGAACTTGTAAGGTATCCGGACTGTTTTGGTTAATGACCTTGTCGATAATTACCTGAGTTACAAGGGGATTAGCCAAACCGAATAACTGGAAGAAGAACGAAGCAATAAATACTTCTATAAGTACGCCTTTATACTTATTCAAAGAAGGTAAGAACCAACTTAACCCGAATTTTTGCTGCGGCGTTTCTGAGGTGGCTTGGAGCAGCAATACGGGAATGGCATCTTGTTGTTGTTCTTGTTCGGATTGGGGTTTTGACTGAAGCAACACCTGTGCCACATCCGAAGTTTTTTGTTGCAGGATTCCCGATTCGGGTACGCCAACAACTATTGTTTTGGAAGTAATTTCGTAAAGTACGGCAAAGCTATCTTGCCATTGGACAATTGCAGGGGCTTCAATTCTTCCGATTGCACCTGAGGGTACGCCGATCAGTTGTGGCCTTAAACCGACTAATTGGGCTACTGCACCACATTGCTGCAACGACAGCGAACCCGTGCGCTTTTGTTGGTTAACTAATACTTTACGAATAACTTCCTTGCGGAAGGGCATATTGAGATGTTTACTCAACATGTGGAAGCAGGCCAGAATTGCATTCACTCCGCCACTTCCGCGCACGTGAGGGTATTGATTTGGAGCAAAGTCTCGCGTCTTTACGTTATTTTCTGCTTCTGGCGGTTCTGCAGGTGCGTAGGGGATTTCATCGTAGTTTACTGAAGAAGATGCAGCGGGGAGAACTTCGGTGATGTTCGCCTGTTGCACTTCTTCGATGCCATCTTGGAGACTTTGTTCCTCGGGTGCAAAGACATCTGCCCTGATTCCTAATAAACGTACCCGACTTGCTTTTGGTAAAGATCGTGTGGATTGAAAGCGCGAGCCGATGATTTCGGGAGAAACCGTTCCTCCACTCACCAACCACAGATAATCGGGGCTTAATTGGTTTGCAGCGTCCCGATCTGTTAAGTTAACAATTTGTGTATCATCGAAAATTTTCAGCGCTAATTCTTTACAATTAGCTGTGGAGGAGGCTTCAAGTATTAACTGGCTGTTTGCTTGCTGTGTCAGTTGTCTATTAAGTAATTCAAATACTTCAACTATTCCCGCACGATCGTAAAAATATGTGCCAAAGCTTTTTTCTTGTGCTACTAAAGCGAGAAAATCAGCAGTATTTAAGTTAATACAAATAACTTCCGTCGAAGCAATCGCGGTGGAACCTGCTACTCCCCGTAATGCTTCGAGCCAACCCATAATTTCCCCGGGTTGCAATCTGCCCAAAGTTACGGGTATCTGGGTTTGAGGTTCGTAACCTAATATACGTACTTTTCCTGAATAAAGGATGGATATTTGAGCGGGCATTTTTTCCCGCGCTAAAATCACCTGTCCCATACGGTAGCGGTATAACTGTGCTTTTTCTAAAAGCTTTGTCAGTGCCGCCGGCTGTAGCTGATTAAAGGGAGTAACTCCCGCCAAAAATTCTTGGAAGTTAGATGTTGGATAAGTCATGGAAACTTTGGATGTTGCAGAAAGTTGAGAGTGTAGATTTTCTTCCCCTAAAACTTTTCAAGAACGATTTTGGATTTTGCAGAAAGCTCGCGGGGTGTAGATTTTCTTCCCCCAAAACTTTTCAAGACGGATTTTGGATTCATCCTATAGATACACCCTGTTGTTTGAGAATTTTGGGTTTTGGATTAGGTGAAATGGTTATGCGTCTTTTTTGATGGGATTTATGGCATAATGCATACCCTAAGAAATCGGATATTTTTTGATTTTTCATCCTATAAAAAATAACCATAGTAAAAATCACATAACTTGAAACTGTTGAAATTCCAATCCAAAATCCATTGAGGCGGGAGCCTCTTGGGGGAGGGTAATCCAAAATCTAAAATTGAATTAACCCTCAGTCGAATTTTCCGCAGATAATTGACGGGTACCCATAAGATTTTTTTTAGAAGTAAAAAATTCTTATGGTAACCCTTGACCATTTTTGACTGCAGAGGAGATTTCTCCTTGCAGCCAGGTTTCAAATTGCTCGTTTAACAGTCGCTTTTGTGTTGCTGCATCTAACTGTGCGGGAATAAATTTTTCCAAGCGAACAATTAAAATCCACTCTCCTAAACGAGTTGGCGGTAGAACTTGCCCTGGTTGAGACTTGAGCAACATTTTTGCTAAAACCGGATGGGGAACTCCCAATTCTACCGGACCAATTAAACCACCAGTTTGTGCTTCTGGCCCTTTAGAATACTCACGGGCGATTTCTGCAAAAGGCTGCTCATCTTCTTGAACGCGAAAGTATAATTCTTGGGCAACGGCGATATCATTAAGCCGAATTAGAGAATAAATTACTTTATCTAATTTTTCTTTGCGTTGAAGAAAATATGGTTCTACTTTTGCTCCCCATGTATCTTGTTTAAATTTTTCTAAGCGAAGAGTGCGAGTTACCAGATAATCTAGTTGTTCGCGTTCCAAACCACGGGATTTGAGCCAAGTTTGTAATTGCTCTTCATCCCCTAGCTGCTGCTGCTGGTAAAACTGTTTGTATGCTGCTGTAACTTCTTCTTCCGATAGCGAAATAGAAGCTGTTGCATTATCAATAACTATTTCTTTTAGCAACTGAGGTAACATTCCGTACTGCTTGAGCAGGGGAATAATTTCATCAACGTTAATTGCGCGATCGCCAATTTGCAAAGCTGCGGTCATAGTATTAGTATCATTCGGGTTGCCGCTGTGATAATTTGCTTTCAATCAAAGTATGTCTATAAATTTATGAACAGGTTGTTATTTGGTTAATAATAAATGAAAGACAACATTTAGTTAATTTTACTAGTAACTTCTGAATGTTATTAATACCTAGATTTGGGAACATATGCTATTCGGGGAATTACTGAACAATATAGTAGTGAAAAACTCTTATGTTTGCCAAGGGTATAGTTTATACATGCGTATTTTTTTTTACAGTTTTTTAATATAGATGTAATCTATTTAATAGTTTAACCGTTGTTAAAAATTGAGATGGTTTTTTTTACTCCAATACTATGGTTTACGGCAATATTTAGGATAAATCAAGTACCATTAGTCTTAATCTTCAATATGGGCAGCTTAAATAAGATACCCATATTAACGATTAAATAATCAACAAGGATTGTTTACACCGTAGGATCAACCTTGACAATCAAGTCTTTATAGTGTTCGTCACCACCATTTGGTAAATCCTCAAAACTAAAGGTATTTTCTGCAAGTAACCGTCGGGTGGTGAACTCCATCAGTGTTTGCTCCTATATAGGGGAAGTAAACAGCGGGATCATTGCTGGTATTGGTATCCATAAGTTGGTCAAGATTACCGTTAATAATAATTAAGGGAGCGAGAATTGAACCGGCTTCGATTTTGGCAATTCCAGTTTCTATTCCCTAGTTAGCTGTAGTAAATTTAACCTCTTCACTAGTCACTGCATCTTTGACTATGTTGTTGAGAGTCTCAGTCTGATAAGTGTTACTGCTAGGTGCCAATCTGTCAACTTCGTCTTGTGCATTATCAACTGTATAGAAGTAAACTTCGTTGTTGAATGCAGCTTCTCTAAATACAGAATACTCAGCAGTTACTACTGCTTGTGTCAAGCCTATTAAATCAATTTGTAAATAATTCTGAAGATTTGTACCGAAAGGTAAATCTTGTTCTGTGGGTTGAATCTGTACGACTAAATAATTGAAGTTGCTATTGACATTGGCAATATACAAGATTTATGGGTTGTGCAATCAAAGTCAGGAGACGTAGCAGTGATACGTCTCTACATTTTTAAATAGCAAAATGCATCTCAATAATTAGGTCATTATAGTCATTATCCCCACCATTCGGTAAGTCTTCAAAACCAAACTTGTTGTTGTCTAATAAACGGATATGGTCAGAATTATCGCTGTTTGCACTCTGGTATGCAAAATACACTTCTGCATCGTTGGTAAGAGCTTCGTTGAGGGAACCATCTACAATTATCAACGGGGCAAATATACTACCACCACTGAATGTTCCGTCGAAGTCGCTTTGTATAGAGTCTTCGGTTTGCAGTAAGTCGAGGCTAGTTATGCGGTTTTCTAGGGCTACTTGTTTATATCTAGAATCGCCGGGGTTAATTATTTCGTCGTTGATTTTGATGCCACCGTCAAGATCGTTAACTACATAGAAACCAATAATGTTGTCGTAGTCTGCATCGCGGGTAACTTTGACAGTAGTTTGGATTGTACCAATTTGGTTTCTAAAGTCGATTAATTCAATGTTATTGCTTTTTTGTAAATTAGTACCGATAGGTTCTGATTTATTTGTTGGTAATTCAGCTGGGGTAGTTTGGGTGTCTGATGAGCTAGCACGCAATAGCCAATTTTTACCCTCTGCTAAGGAAGTGGAGAAGCTGTCTAAGTCTAAATTACTAGCGTCGCTTCCTTGTGCTATCCAAGATCCATCGGCTGATGAATCGTTATCTACCGGAATCCATGTGGGTTGGTTATCACTACTTTCATATAAAGCACCAACAAAGAAAGTACCTTCTACTGTTGTGGGATTAATCGGAATATGAGCAAAACCTTCGGTATCTGAAAGTTTGGTATCAATTTCCAATATTTTTTCGTCACTGTCTGGTTGTTTATCGTTGTCTTTATCTTGATAAAGAAAAACTTTTGATGGATTACCTAAGTTAGATAAACCCACGCTTAGGTAATCTATGATTTGAAATTGGGAATCGAGGGTGTAAGTATTAAATACTATTGCGTCATTGCTACCTGAGCTATAGTGTGCATCGCGTATACCGTTATCTAATTGATAGGTTGTACTATCTATCATCAAATCGAGTTTGACGTTTTCATCGTTGATGCTAATAGTCTCTGTTTTAAGGGTATTGTTTGCTTGGATGAATTCTACTTGATATTCTCCGGGAGATAATAAAGTTTGATATCCACCGGCGCTGAAGGTTTGAATTGAAGTACTGAATTCAGAGTTACTAATACCGCTAATATTTATAGTAATATCACTTAAACCTTCACCAATACTGTAGAAGCCATCGTTATCAATGTCATGAAATGCGCTACCCAGTAACCAAGATGTATCGGTTGTTGCTAATTCTTGACTGTTAGCGAAGTGTTGAGTAGTGAGTATCGAACCTACTTGTGTAGCGGGATCGTCTTCCGATAAAATGCCAATACCAACTTCTCGATAATCGTTGGACATAATAGCATTACGGTGTCCGGGGGGATTTTGGATGCCATTAATATCATCTCCCCAATCGATGGCGAAAGCTCCATGACTTTCCAACACCGAACTACCAAAAGCGTAAACATTTTCTACTACTGTAGTAAATTGATAACCAGTATTGCCGATGCGATCGCCAAGGGATGGCTCCCCGGGTAAACTATGTGATTGCTGGTCAAAATCAATCATCAACTGAGTGTGAGCCACAGCGGAATCATGTAAATTATTAGACCAAGCTACAGGCTGTGCGGGTTGAAGTTGATTCCACTGAGATTGCAACTCAGTTAAATTAACTGGGAAAAAACTCAGAGCGCTTTGAATATCGGGGTTAGTAGAATTAACTAAAATATCGTACTCAGCTGCGGGATTAATTCGCATCCGATTGATCAATTCGAGCATATATTGCTCTAAAGCGTTTGGATTAGCCATTCTTACTGTCTATAGGGGAACACGTTTTTGCAAAACGAACATCAGCAGATTTTGGCACCCAGATAACTCTTAGAATTGGTAATTAGCATTAAACCTGTACAACCCAACTAAGCCTTGGTGAGGGCAGAGAAGGGGTAGAGGGGGGGAGAAAAGAATTTTATTAACTTAGACTTTTACGTTAGAGTCAATTCTCCCAAGTCTCCTTAGGATTCTATTCACCGGGTAATGGGAAAAAAAAGAATGAGAATTAATTATAATTAACAAATTGAAAAATACAAAGAAAGTACTTATTTTTTTGTTTGGGGAGGCGTAAATTAATTTTTTCTAGATGAAATAGGAATATATAATTTTAGTGATGTAAATGGTTGTTGAAATTTGACTTTCATAAATTCATAGCCATAGTAATTATACTTAATAAGTTGCTTTAATTTGTGACTGAATAACGAGATTATTTTTTTAAATTAAGTTCCAGCTATAGTTGTTACTCTTGTTTTAACAACTTTATCTAATTTGTGCAGGAATAAAAATCCGATCGCAATTAGAAATATAAATACGAGTATTAATACTTAAAGTTTTTCGAGTAAAATAAACTGTAATAAAAATATTTTTTTAAGACCTTGTTTTATGATTAATCCATAAGTAAATTCACTTATTACCAATCATTTGGTTCTGAATTGCATTTTTAATTTTACGATCGAAATCAGAATCATTGAGAGTTGCAATGATTGGATTTAAGCGTTGATGGCGGCGGTTTAAATAAGCTTGAAGTGCGGCAAAATCATTACGATGTTTAATCAAATGTTGTTTTAATTGTTTATCAGACATTTGAGTATATTTTGCAGAATTCATTAAAATACTTCTCCATCAATAGTTATTTCAAATTCGATATCTTCTTCTTCACCAGCTAAGATGTATACATTTAAGGTACGTTGGTCTAAATAAACAAGGTGAATTGGCTGGAGCATAACGAAAGTTAGCTGACAAGTTATTGTGTACAGACATTTTAATTGTTCTTCTGTAGGCATTTTTACAATTCAATCCTCTTGTCGCTAAAATGATCCTACAGATTATGGCGATTGAGTTTCAAGGCACAGTGCTTACATTAATGAGATGGGGCATTGGGATGAGGCTACATAAACCGCAGATTAGGAATAAGCCCTCAGGTGCTAATTTACATTCTGTTATGTAGCGCGGGTAAATTTTAGGCTTATCTTTCTAAAGTAATATTGTTATTTCCAAGTTTTTAATTATTTATTCGACATAAATACGGAACATTGGGATTTGTATTGATAAAACTGTACATTATACCGAGATTTATACTAAGAAAACTAAGAACTTAATATATAAATCCTGACAGTAAAATTACTATGGAAAAATTTAATTTCGATATCATCACAGTCAATTCTCGCGGAGAAAAAAACAAGAGTCGTCGTAGTAAGGCAAGTCAAGAAGTAGAAAACTTAGGTAATGATATCAAACTGGAAATGGTGTATATCCCGTCAGGGAGTTTCATAATGGGAGCGGCAGAAACAGAGAAAGGTAGTTTAATTCCAGAAAATATTCAACATTCTGTAGAAATTCCGGCTTTTTTAATGGCTAAATACCCTATCACTCAAGGGCAATGGCGAAGAATAGCAATTTTACCTAAAATTAAACGCAATTTGGAACCAGAGCCATCTAATTTCACAGGAAATGACCACCCTGTAGAACAAATATCCTGGTATGATGCTATTGAATTTTGCGATCGCCTATCAAAGTATACAGATAAGCAGTATCGCTTACCTAGCGAAGCAGAATGGGAATATGCTTGTCGTGCTGGTACAGATACACCATTTCACTTTGGGGACACCCTTTTGGGGGAATTAGCGAATTATAATGCATCTCAAACCTATGGATATCACTTCTTAGAAGAAAGCCGCTCAAAAACCACTCCAGTAGGACAATTTTCACCTAATGCCTTTGGTTTGTACGATATGCACGGTAACGTTTGGGAATGGTGTCTCGACACCTGGCATTCTAACTATGAAGGTGCACCCGCAGATGGTAGTGCATGGATTGGTAAAGATGATAATTGTCGAGTATTGCGGGGTGGCTCGTGGCAAAACTTTCCCCAACAATGCCGCTCTGCATCCCGCAGAAGATGCGAATCGTTCAATATCCTCCTTAATACTCAGGGTTTTCGGGTGGTGAGAATTTAGGAGTTAGGAGTTAGGAGTTAGAAGTTAGAAGTTAGAAGTTAGAAGTTAGAAGTTAGAAGTTAGAAGTTAGAAGTTAGGAGTAACTAGCGATAAAAATTTCTCCCTCTGTGATTACTTCCCGTTTGAGAGGTATCTTGCCTGAGGGGTACCCAATATAATTTTCTTAAGAGAAAAAAATCCCATGGGTACCCTTGATACCGATTTTTTAAACTTTAAATTTCTCGGTAATCCGTTTCATTGCTTCTTCTACATTGTCTCTGCTATTAAAAGCTGAAATACGGAAATAACCTTCACCGGCTGCACCAAAACCGGAACCGGGTGTACCGATAACATTGCAAGTATTAACTAATTTATCGAAGAAGTCCCAACTAGTAAGACTATTGGGTGTTTTTACCCATACATAAGGTGCGTTTACTCCTCCGTAAACTTGCAATCCAGCGGCGGTGAGTTTGTCGCGGATGATTTTGGCGTTTTCTAAGTAGAAGTTGATTAGTTGTTTTACTTGCTCTTGCCCAACTTTAGAATAAACTGCTTCTGCACCGCGCTGTACTATATAAGATACGCCATTAAATTTGGTAGATTGGCGACGATTCCATAGTTTCCAAAGTTCAACATCGGAACCGTCAGCAGCTTTGGCGGTGAGTGTTTTGGGTACTACCGTCAAGGCACAACGAGTTCCGGTAAACCCTGCGTTTTTGGAAAAGGAACGGAATTCAATAGCGCAATCTCTAGCACCTTCTATTTCATAAATGGAGTGAGGAAGTGAGGAGTCGGTGATAAAGGCTTCGTAAGCTGCATCAAAGAAAATGATTGAGTTATTAGCTTTGGCGTAATCTACCCAAGCTTGCAATTCTGCTTTAGTTGCTGTGGCTCCGGTGGGATTGTTGGGGAAGCAAAGGTAGATTAAATCAACTTTTTGGTCAGGAATTTGGGCAGTAAATTTATTTTCAGCAGTTATTGGTAAATATACTAAGCCTTCATATTCACCTTTTTGATTTGCATCTCCTGTATTACCTGCCATGACGTTGGTGTCAACATAAACAGGGTAAACGGGGTCAGTGACGGCGATAGTATTATTTTTGCCAAATATTTCGAGAATATTACCCGTGTCGCACTTGGAACCGTCAGAAATGAAGATTTCGGAAGCATCAATTTCACATCCCCGGGCTTGGAAATCCTGATGTGCAATCTTTTCCCGCAACCAAGCATAACCTTGTTCGGGGCCATAACCTTTGAAAGTTTCTCGAGTACCCATTTCTTCGGTAGCTTGGATCATCGCCGTGCGACAAGCTTGTGGTAATGGTTCGGTAACGTCACCAATTCCTAACTTGATGATTTTAGCATCGGGATTGGCTTCAACGAAAGTATTTACTCTTCGGGCAATTTCGGGGAATAAGTAACCTGCTTTTAGTTTGAGGTAATTGTCGTTAATAGTTGCCATAGTAAGTAGATCAGCGCATAGTTTATCAGCTTACTTTAAATTGGGGGATAAGTAGCGAGGCGTTGAAAATAGTAATTGGAAATAGTGAATAGTCAATAGTGAGATCGATCAAGGCTTTTAACTAAATTTACATTCTTTAACAAAGCGCGAGTAAATTTGAGGCCAACTTACCAAGTTAGTTGTTCATTATTAATTGTTAATTGTTCATTGTTAATTGATAATTGTTCATTAAATACTCCGCATGACAATTTCCCCAGTAGGTTGCTCTACTGGCTGCAATGGCTCTACTGTAACTAAGGCTGAAGATACGCTCCCCATAGAATTATCTACCGGAAGCTGTACCAATACTTTCCCTTCTTCATTAACTTCAAAGTCGCCGCAATCGATTTTCTTACCTTCTGCAACTGCCCACAATCGATAAACTCTGTTATCTGGTAACTCGGGCAGATTCTGTAAGGTTAATACTGCTTTCCCCGTCGGTGCGATCGCAAAACTTCCGAAGGCTTGGGAATTATCTTCTGTTCCTTCTAATGCTATCAAGCTAATATTCTGCTGGCGCAATAAGGCAATGGTATCTTGATAGCGCCATATTTCTTGGCGAATGGCGCTTGCTTGTTGCTGCAACCGATAGTTATATAATCCCAGTGCCACAATAATAGATGCGGCTATTGTGGCGGCGATGATTTGCCAAAGTTGTTTTTTACGACTTTGATTTGATTTATTTAAGGTGGTTGTAGAAGTAACCGCTCCTTGCAATATCTGGGAACCTAAATCTGCTGGGGGTTCGTTTTCTGGTAAGGCGAAGGGCAGTAATGCTAAGGTTTCTTGCAAGTTATTGACTTCTGCGATCAATTCTGGGTTTTGTTCCAGTAATTTATTCACTTCTGTGACTTCTTCAGAAGTCAAGTCTCCTAGGACATAACTTGCTAAAAGTTCTTGCAATTCTGGATTATCCCCCCAATTTACCATCTGTTTTCCACCAAGTCGTTCAATATTTGTCGCAGTTGAATTAAACCTTTACGTTTATAGGTTTTAACCGTTCCCAAAGGCATTTTCAAGTCGAGAGAAATCTCTGATTGACTCAAACCGTCAAAATAAGCTTTCTCTAAAACGATACGGTGCTGGGTTGGTAATTTATTTAATGCTTCCTTGACGCGATCGCCAATTTCTCTAAAAGAGATTTTATCCATAAGGTTAGTCCGATTTTCTAGGGGAATGCTGCGACTCCATTTTTCAATTAGTTGTCGTTGCGATTTCATTTGACGATGACGGTCAATTGCTCTGGATCTTGTTAAAGTTGTTAGATATGCATTCATTGAACCGCGTTGGGGGTTGTAAGAATGATTCCGCCACAACGTCATAAATATTTCTTGGGTTAAGTCTTCTGCTTCCTGAGTATTTGCTAACATCCGCAGGGCTAAGCGATAGACGATACTACCATAACGGTCGTAAAAGATACCCAAGGCGAATAGATCCCCGCTACACAAGGCTTTCCATACTTCTGCATCCGTCTGATTGGATAGCATTTTTTAGATTTTGTTAATTGACGTTAAGTGCAAGATATGCATACTCTAATACTTAAGATTGAAAATTGGAAGCAATTTATTCTACCTTTGATGAATGCATTCGGTCTTCGCCAGGGGTGCTATGAATTGCCACATCCTCCTAAGCTGTTGTGCATTTTTAATGCACAATACTCTTGTCAAAAGTCAAAAGTCCGGCATTCAAAAGTAATATTGTTTGAGCCATCACTATCGAATCGAATAATATACAACTTAGATGCGTAGCAGCTTATTACTTTCACAACCGATTGCCCTGTGTTGGCAGGGAGGGGGGAAAATAACTTTGTCTTCTTACTATTAACTCGGTATAGTTCTCTTGGTGGAGATAATTAAATTGAGAATTCGTTAAATATACGAAACTCGGCTAAAAATGGATTCACTAAACTTGGTTGAAGATACAGTTATTCGGGATTGGTTGGTAACGGGTGATGGAAGCAGTAAAACTGTGGATATTGCATCAGTTACAGATTTATCAAACCATACTTATCGACTTTATCGGTTTTTAACCGATTTAGAAGATATATTGCGGAATTTCGACGATGACTCTAGCAGATTAGAAGCAATTCGTCCTTTGGTGCGACGCTTATTAATTAGTTCGGAGTGGTTGCAATACGAGTTTATCAACCCGAATCCGGAAACGGGTTGGTCTGTTGTTACGCTTTATGATGAACCTAACTACCCTTTAACCATCCAAACGGTAGCTTGGTACCCAGGAAAGGTTTCCCCAATTCACAATCATGCAACTTGGGGAGTTGTTGCACTTTTGGGGGGGCAGGAAAAAAATGCTTTATGGAAACAAGTTGATAATAATTCCACAATTGAAGAAGCGGGTGAGGTGATTCTCAATCCAGGTGATATCATCAGTTTTACTGGAGATGCGATTCATCACGTAGAAGCTTTGGGAGATGAACCCACTATCAGCTTTAACTTGTATGGTGAAACCGATTACGAACAGCGTTTTGAATTTGATGTAGAAAACGGAACGAAGAAGAATTTTTGAAGAAGGGGTGAGGAGTGAGGAGTTAGGAGTTGTCTCGACGTAGCAGTGCTACGTCTGTTATTGAGTGAGGAGTGAGGAGTTAGGAGTGAGTAGTTAGGAATCTACCGCTCTACGCCTTCTACCGCTTCTAGGAAAATCGCCCTAAATATATTTCTTCAAAAATAATTTCAGTTTCTTCCGGAATTAGTAAACATATTGTGGAAGAGATAATTAGCTTGACGGGTACCCATGATAATTTTTTTAGAAGAAAAAGATTCTCATGGGAACCCTTGACGAATTATAGCCAATTTTTATAACGAAACTGGGGAACTATGGCCCCGCTAATTATCAAAAGCTCAGTCTTTATGGCTGGGCTTTTAACATTTTGAATGAGGTTAGGTGTTAGTTGTTGGTGGTTGGTGGTTTTGAGTTAGTGGCTCACGGGCACCCATAAGAATTTTTTTAGAAGAAAAAAATTCTTATGGGAACCCTTCACGGAGTTAATCATTATCTTTCTCGTCTGCCTATGCCCAATGCCCAATTCCTAAAGTAAAAAGTATGCTGTTGACCTAGTGCAATAAGCTCAAACCGGAATAAACTAATAACTATTGTGGAGTAGGTGCTATGCAATCGGTTTTTAAATTACCGCGATGGTTAAGTTTGGGATTGGCTTTTCCGTTGTTTATTCTTAATGTTTGGGTGTTACTTGGAGTTGTCAAATATCTTCAACCCTTGGTAAATATTGTTATTACTGCAATCCTGTTAGCTTTTGTTCTAGAATATCCGATTAGTTTTTTCCAGCGACGAGGGGTAAAACGTAATTTGGCCATTGCGGGAGTGCTACTCTTAGCGGTTGTCATACTTGCTGCTTTGGGTATTACGGTGCTACCACTAATTCTCAAACAGGTTAACGAGTTAGTTAATATATTGCCAGCTTGGATTGATTCGGGTACGCAACAATTACAAGCTTTGCAAGACTGGGCTGCTACTCAACAGCTACCCATTAACCTTTCAGGCTTACTTCCGGACATTCTCGGCAAATTATCTAATCGAATTCAAAGCCTGAGTGGTCAAATAATTGGCTTAGCTTTCGATACTATTGGCAGTCTTTTCAACATCTTGCTGACATTAGTGCTGACATTGTACATGATTTTAAATGGCGATCGCCTTTGGTTGGGAATTCTCAAATGGTTGCCTTCTCAAATCAGTAAGCAAGTAAGTGAGTCTTTACGTGAAGACTTCCAAAATTACTTTATCGGACAAGTAACTTTAGCTACTATACTTGCAACGGGGTTGACGTTGGCTTTTGTGGCGTTGCAAGTTCCTTTAAATTTACTGTTTGCTTTGGCGATTGGATTTTTCGCGTTATTCCCCTTTGGTACTGGTATCGGAATTGTTTTAGTAAGTTTATTGATCGGCTTGAAAGACTTTTGGTTGGGGGTACAAGTTTTAATTGTAGCCGTAGCGATTGACCAATTTAACTACAATTTTATCTCGCCGCGCATCTTAAGTAATTTTACTGGATTGAATCCGGTATGGGTTGTAATTTCTTTGTTAGTAGGAGCGAAACTTTTAGGAGTTTTGGGATTATTAATTGCTATTCCTTTAGCTAGCTTTATCAAAAGTGTTGCTGATAGCTGGCATGATGGTGGTTTTAATTTAAAGGATAAGGAGTTGGAAGCTGTAGTGGAGAGTGAATAATTGAGATAGGGAGATGGGGAGTTTAAATAATCGGCGTTGCCTACCTCGCTATGAATTATATCTATCTATACTTTGCAGTAAACGTGAAACTTATGTAGAGACGTAGCAATGCTACGTCTTTTTCAATGTGAAATCACGTTTTCATATTTTTATTCCGCAACGCCTAATCAATAATAAAACTCAAGAATCAATCAGCAGAATATTATTAATTTATTTTATTTTAATTCACATCTTGCACCGCGAACTTATTAAGTCCAAATTCTCGCCTTCCACCAGTAGAACAAATTTTAGGAATTTTAGTTAGTTTTATTAAATCTTAGGCTAGAAAACAATCAGCAATTTGGCGCTTAAAAAAAAAATTATATATTTTAACTACAATTACTAAATACATATTCAGTAACGTCTATAATTCTAAGATGTAGTGTCGCGATCGCTGGAAATAATCGTGGAAGACAGCAGATTTATCAAATCTCTACAATTAGAAAATTTTCTCTCCTATGGAAGCGAAAGTGAAGAAATTGAACTACAACCGCTGAATGTATTAATTGGTTCAAATGCATCGGGGAAGTCGAATTTAATTGAAGCAATTGCATTATTAAAAGCAACACCTACAGATTTACCAGCACCAATTCGACAAGGTGGAGGTATTACTGATTTTCTTTGGAAAGGTAGTGAGGAAATTCCAGTAGCTCGAATAAAAGCTATTATAAATTTTCCTCCAGGAATTCAACCTTTAAATTACGAGTTTAAGTTTAGTGCGACGCACCAAAAATTAGATATTATTGACGAAGCTATAGAAAATGATGCTGAGGTATATTACCGTTACCTCAGTGGTTACTCAACCTTAAAAGTCAGATCAAATATTTCTTTTCAACCACAAATACAGAGTTTTACACCTGGCTGGATAAATCCACAACAATCTATTTTATCTCAAAGAAAAGACCCATATTTATATCCAGAAATATCATTTTTAAGTGAAAGCTTTGCCAATATATCTTTATATCGAGAATATCATATTGGAAGATATTCTCAACTAAGAAATCTCCAGAAAACTGATTTACCAGAACATCCTCTTCTAGAAGATGGAAGTAATCTCGGATTATTTTTTAATCACTTACAATACCAATTAGGTAATAGACAGATTATCGAAAAACTGAAATTTTTTTATGATGTTGCAGAAGAACTTATTATAAAAATATCTGGTGGAACAGTACAGATATTCATTCGCGAAGAAGGTTTAATTCAACCTATTCCTGCAACTAGATTATCCGACGGTACGCTTCGTTATTTATTTTTGATAGCTTTACTATTAGATCCCACTCCACCACCACTTATATGTATTGAAGAACCAGAAATAGGTTTACACCCAGATATTCTACCTATTATTGCCGAAATGTTAGTAGAAGCATCGAAAAGAACGCAATTAATTGTTACTACTCATTCTGATGCTTTGGTTTCTGCGATTCCTCCTGAGTCTGTACTAGTATGCCAACGAAATCAAGAAAAAGGCACTTATTTACGTCGTCTTCAACCTGAAAAATTAAAAGATTGGTTGGAAAATTATACTCTTGGCGATTTATGGCGGATGGGTGAAATCGGAGGAAATAGGTGGTAAAAGAAATTCGTATTTATATTGAAGGTGGTGGTGATGGGAAAAATAGCAAAGCTTTGATTCGTCGAGGATTTAGTACATTTTTTAGAGATTTAGTGGAGTTAGCACGAAGTAAGAAGATAGGATGGACTATTACTGTTTGTGGTAGTCGTAATAATGCCTTCCGCGATTTCAAAAAGGCTTTAAAATCTTATCCAGATGCTTTTAATCTACTTTTAGTTGACGCAGAAGAATCCGTAAACAATTCTCCTTGGGAACATTTAAAAATTAGAGACAATTGGACACCACCAGAAATAGATGATATTCACTGTCATTTAATGGTGCAAACTATGGAAGCATGGATGATTGCTGATATTGATGCTCTGAAAAAATTTTACGGTAGGGGATTTAAAGAAAATGCTATTCCTAAAAATTCAAATGTAGAGACAATTGATAAATCAACTTTAGAATCAAGTCTAAAGGATGCTACTCGTAATACTACAAAAAAAGAATATCAGAAAATTCAACACGCTTCAAAGCTATTAGAAATGTTGGATGCAGACAAAGTACGTAAAGCTTCTGCTCATTGTAATCGCTTGTTTCAAATCTTGTCAGAAAAGATAGCTGAATAAGGATTCAAAACTAGATATTGACAAAAACCATATTTTATGGATATAAAGATGCACTACAAACCTTCAAACCTCAACAAAATCCTACGAAAAATAAATAAACCTTGAGCAATATCTCTGTAATCTCGGTCTCGGGTTATCATCAAAAAATATTGTCAGCTTGCAATCTCCTTCATCCATGACTGCATCTAAAAACCAGGGTACAACTATTACCGACCATCGTACGGTGGATATCAGTAAGCTGAGTCAAATGTACCAGCATTATGTTGAAACTAAGGAAAAACATCCCCATGCTGTGCTTTTCTACCGGGTGGGTGATTTTTTTGAGTGCTATTTTGAAGATGCTGTGACTTTAGCCCAAGAATTAGAACTTGTTCTTACTAGCAAGCAGGCTGGTGGAGATGTGGGAAGGGTGGCCATGAGTGGTGTCCCCCATCATTCTTGGGAGCGTCATGCTACTGGATTGGTAGAAAAGGGTTATGCTGTGGTAATTTGCGACCAGGTAGAGGATGCATCGGCAGCCGCTGGTAGATTAGTAAAAAGGGAAATTACGCGCATTCTTACCCCCGGTACTCTCCTTGAAGATGGAATGCTCAAAGCTAGTCGTAATAATTACCTTGCCGCTGTGGTAATTGCGGGGGATAATTGGGGCTTGGCTTATGCAGATATTTCCACGGGAGAATTTCTGACTACTCAAACAAATAATTTAGAACATCTCAGTCAAGAGTTGATGCGCTTGCAGCCGAGTGAGGTATTATTTCCTACCAATGCTCCGGATTTGGGTGCCCTACTTAGGCCTGGTGAAAAATCCAATAGTTTACCGGAATGTCTGCCAACTTCGTTTTGTTATGCGTTGCGATCGCAAGTTCCTTTTTCTCAACCGGAAGCGAGAAGTAGGCTATTACAATAGTTCAAAATCCGCTCTCTGGAAGGACTTGGTTGCGATCATCTTCCTTTAGCTATTCGCGCTGCCGGGGGTTTGTTGGAATATCTGGAGGAAACGCAAAAGGAGAATCAGGTTCCTTTGCAACCCCTGCGGAGTTACACTTTTAGTGATTTTTTAGTTGTTGATTATCAAACTAGGCGTAACCTGGAAATTACGCAGACAATTCGCGATGGGACTTATCACGGTTCGTTGTTATGGGCGATGAATCGCACGACTACGGCCATGGGTGGACGTGCTTTACGGCGGTGGTTGTTGCAGCCATTGTTGGATGTTAAAGGGATTCGCGCTAGGCAAGATACGATACAGGAGTTAACAGAAAATACCGCTTTACGTCAAGACTTGCGTGGTTTGTTGCGACAGATTTACGATTTAGAAAGATTGACGGGAAGGACAGGTTCTGGTACTGCAAACGCCAGGGATTTATCGGCGTTGGCGGATTCTTTATCTAAGTTACCGCAGTTGGGTTATTTAGTTAAGGATGCTCGTTCGCCTTTTCTGAAAGCTTTACACAAAGTACCGCCGGGAATGGAAGAATTGGCGGAAAAAATACAGGCACATATTGTAGAGTCACCGCCGATACAAATCAAGGAAGGTGGTTTAATTAGAGAGGGAATAAATCCTTTATTAGATGAAAGACGTAGTTTGGTGGAAGAGGATCAACAATGGATTGCGAATTTAGAGATAGATGAGAGAGAAAGGACGGGAATTCCTAAATTAAAGGTAGGTTTCAATAAAACGTTTGGTTATTACCTGAGCATTTCTCGCGCTCTTGCCGAAAAAGTTCCCGATAACTACATTCGCAAGCAGACATTGACTAATGAAGAGCGTTATATAACGCCGGAATTAAAGGAAAGGGAAGCTAGAATTCTCACTGCAAGAGATGATTTAAATCAGTTGGAATACGACATCTTTGTGGCGTTGCGAGAAGAAGTAGGTGCTCAAGCTGAAATCATCCGCAATATTTCCCGTGCCGTAGCAGCAGCAGATGTATTGTGTGGTTTAGCCGAATTGGCGGTATTTCAAGGTTATTGTCGTCCAGAAATGGTTAAAGGGCGAGAAATCTCAATTATTGATGGCAAACATCCGGTAGTAGAACAGTCTTTACCAGCTGGTTTCTTTGTACCAAATTCGACTTTTTTAGGAAAGGGAAAGAACGAAGAAACGAATTCTTCTCCAGATTTAATTATCCTTACTGGTCCTAACGCTAGTGGTAAAAGTTGTTACCTGCGTCAGGTGGGATTAATTCAGTTAATGGCACAAGTTGGTAGCTTTGTTCCTGCTATTTCGGCTACTTTAGGAATTTGCGATCGCATTTTCACACGCGTAGGTGCGGTGGATGATTTAGCTACCGGACAATCTACTTTTATGGTTGAAATGAACGAGACGGCGAATATTCTCAACCATGCAACGTCTAAGTCTTTGGTATTGTTAGATGAAATTGGTAGAGGTACGGCAACTTTTGATGGTTTATCGATAGCATGGGCAGTGGGAGAATATATAGCGACGGAACTTTTAGCGAGAACAATTTTTGCTACTCACTATCATGAATTGAATGAATTAGCGTCTTTATTAGATAATGTTGCTAATTATCAGGTGACGGTAAAAGAAATGCCAGATCAAATTATCTTTTTGCATCAAGTACAACCGGGAGGTGCTGATAAATCCTACGGTATTGAAGCGGGAAGATTAGCAGGTTTACCAGCGATAGTGATTGAGCGAGCCAAACAGGTGATGGGGCAAATTGAGCAGCATAGTAAAATTGCGATTGGTTTGAAGTCGCTTGATTAATTAGATAGAGAGGAAAGAGGGGGTAGAGGAGCCATTGCGTTGCGGAGGTTCCCGCAGTACGTAGCAAATGGCGTGGGATAGAGGGGAATGTGACATTTATTGCCTCTATTAAATGGATACTTTTTAACTTTTACATAAATGAAATGTAATTCCCAACTCATCACTCCTAACTCCTAACTCCTAACTCCCATCCTTTTAACTCCAATGTCAACAGAAAAAACCATAACCGTTGATTTCAATAGTGAAGATAATCAATCGTCAATTATCCTTCCTCCGATAAATTCTAGTGCTAGCAAAGGATGGAATAATATCGGTGTGGGATATTACCGTTTACCTAGTAGCGAAACTCCCGAAATCAGTTTTTTGCAACATATTATTGCAGTGCATGTTGATAAATATCCGGTTAAAGGAGAAAGAATATTAGAAGGGCGTGTCGTTAAGGAAACCTATAGAAACGGTAAGATTGCAATTTATCCCGCACAGATGATTCAAAGAATGAATTGGGATAAAGAAATAGAGTTTATTAATCTTTCTTTAGAACCTCAGCTTTTAATCAATTGTACCGATAAATGTATTGATAGCAATCTTGAAATTTTACCACAGTTTGCAATCGAAGATTCAGTCATTTATAGCCTTGGGTTAGCATTAAAAAAAGAAATTGAATCGAATAATAGCGGTAGTCTTCTTTATGCAGAATCCGCAGCAACGATGTTAGCAGTTCATATTTTACGACATTATGCAGTACAAAAACCGATAATTAAAGACTTTACACGAGGTTTATCTCGGTCTAAATTAAAGCTTGTAATTAACTACATTAACGATAATTTACACCATAATTTGGGCTTGACTCAACTAGCTGAATTGCTGCAAATGAGTCCCAATCACTTCCTTCGCTTATTTAAGCAATCTACCGGAGTCACACCATATCAATATGTACTCCAATGTCGGATTAAAAAAGCCCGAGAATTATTAAAAAATCATAAATTAACTCTTGCTGAAATATCCCAACAACTAGGATTTTACGATCAAAGTCGCTTCACTAATACATTTCGGAAACATATGGGAATCACTCCTAAAAGATATCGGGATAATTTATAAATTTGAGAATAATTGACTATTTTTGATTATAATTGCCAAGATTTTTTTTATGCCGCTTTGTATTCTAATTTTGTTCCTAGTTACAAAAAAACGATGAATACAAAAATAGCCAATCAAAGATTACTCTTAACCCTGTTAATCATTAATGTAGTAATCACAGCTTTTCATTATACAGATAATTTTATCAACTTTCCCAACTATCCAGATCCCGAATGGATAACTCCCGAAAGCATTTATCAATCTTGGTTTATACTTACTAGTATTGGAATTATCGGTTATATTTTTTATCTCAAAAATATTTTATGGCTGGCTTATATATGTCTGAGTATTTATTCAGTAACTGGTATATTAAGTCCAGGGCATTATTTTTTTCAGACAAACGAAATCTTTTCTCTAAAAATGCATCTTTTAATTTGGTTAGATTTTATCGCAGGTACATTAATACTTAGTTTCACAATTTTTTCGGGATTATTCCTGAAAGAATGGAAACAGCTAGTTGACGGGAACTCTTGACGAATTAAAATAGGCGAAATTTATATGTTGGTAGAATTAGCCATATCTCGGTAATTCAAGCTTTACCTGCTGCAATTCATCATAAAATTTGTGCGTACAGCCGCACGGCTGCGCCGAAAGCGAAGCCATACCGTAAGGGTTATCGCCTTAATTATTGCTACTTTTATATATGTCAGTTTTTTATTTATGAGTCAAAATACTACATGGATATTAACTGAATTATTGGGAGTAATTATATTCAGCATAATTGCTTTTACCGGAATAAAATTATCGCCTTGGTTTTTAGCAATAGGATGGCTAATTCATCCAGCTTGGGATTTACTTATTCATAACCAGAACTTAACTTTATTTGTTCCTCGATGGTATCCAACAGTTTGTATTGGTTATAATATCCTAATGGCTTTATATATTGGTTGGAAATGTCGTAAATAAGAAGGAAACAATCTCTTTATCAATTAATGTCCGAATTTATTCTATCAGTATTTTTAATCAAAGAATACAATTAATTCTAAATAATAGTAATCTTTATACTTTATTATAGAAAAACATCCAAGTATTATTAGTCT
Source organism: Rivularia sp. (in: cyanobacteria) (assembly GCA_050042755.1). GTDB lineage: Bacteria > Cyanobacteriota > Cyanobacteriia > Cyanobacteriales > Nostocaceae > Rivularia. Next base: position 10,422 of record JBHJJJ010000036.1, on the reverse strand, counting down.
AAATTAACACTTCAGTAGGATACATGAAAGTAGTACCGAAAGTGTTTCTAATTACACTAATAGCTTCGGTTGTTGGATTGGTAGGATGTAATGAAAATTTGTTGCCTGAAGAAGATACAAAATCTTCAAATTCATCACTGATAATCGAAAAATCGACCGTTGATGAGTCAATAACACTTTTGTTACCACAGGTAGTTGTACAATTAAAACAAGGAAAGTCAAAGTCTGGATGGTTGACTCAATTTAGTTCGCAAAAAAAACAGATTGTAATTACTTTAAGTGGTTATTCTCAGACAATAAAATTTGCGGACATAAAAAAGCTCCAATTTGTTTTATATAAAGCGCCTTATTCCTCTCCTGACATTTTAGTTAGAAACGAAAAACAATTATCTAAGATTAAGCAGGAAACGTGGGCAGGAATTCCTATCAATCATTTTCAGTTGCGGAAAAATAGAACAGATGAAGCATCTATAAAACTAAGCAGCTATATACTTTCTAAATTCGGGCAAATTAGAACGGAGAGTAGCTATATAGTAGAAACTATAGAGTTTGATGAATCCTTACAGAAGATGACATTTAAGGTACTTCTCCAAACATAACCAATAAAATTAAGGCTTATTTTCTTTGGTTAAACCTCTTCCCCTCTCCACGACTTCGGAGAGGGGTATTATTTGTATTGCACAAAGCTTCTCTCTTCTGTAAGGGAGAGTGAAATATTGCATCCAACTGGAAGCCCCTATATGGCTGGTTTTGGTTGAATAGAATACAAATTTAAATATCACCCCATCCTCTCTCCGATGCTTTGGAGAGTGAATGAGGTGAGGTAAGCGTTTGTATTGTACCCAACTGAAAACCGCTATATTATCTGCTTGCAGATTTATTATTTTAGTTTAAAAATATTCATATAATCTGACAGAAAAATAGTATTAAGTATTATTGTGTACAATTTATATCCTGATTTTTTGCTCCTAGTAAGCACATATAACAAAAATATGGAAAGAAATTTTATTTTATTCTTATTTGTCAATCTTTTATACTTTAATTTAGAAAACAATGAAGTATGATGAATGAAAAATAACACTTAGGTTCGATACATGAAAGTATTATCTAAAGTGTTGCTAATTGCATTATTAGCTACAATTTTCGGGTTGGCTGGATGTAATCAAAAGAAGTTACCGGAAGTTAAATCGTCTGCAATTCCATTACCGAAAATAAAATCATCTACTGCTGAGAATTCAGTAACAGTTTTGTTTCCGCAAAAAGCGAATATAAGCTTAATTGAAGGGGTATCTAAAATAGGATGGGTAAAAATTCATCTACAAGCAAAGCAGATTGAAGTTAGTTTGAATAGTGATTCCGAAAAGATTGATTTTACACAGATAAAGAAGGTTAATTTTGATGTAAGTCGGGCAATTATCAGCGATGGGGATATCGCGTTCGGGGGTGAAAAATCGTCTGATTTGATACAGGAAACTTTGACAAAAATTCCTGTAAATGATTTGAAGTTATCAGAAAGTGAAACGGGTGAATTTACAGTAAAACTGAATAATTCTGCATTGAGTAAAGATCAACAGGATGCGATGAATTCCCTTGTAAAAGATAGCATCTACGTAGTGGAAGAAATAGTTTTTGATGATTCTTCAAGTAAGATGACGCTTAAGGTATTGTGTTGTATGGCTTAGCAACAGAGTTAACGCAAATTTAATGTAGAGACGTAGCAATGCTACGTCTTCTATATTGATGTTTGATACAGGAAAAGCGGCAATTCCTAAATATATTAAAAGGAGTAGTTTTACAGTTCACTGAACTTAACCACTCCTTTAAAATACATATGATTAGATAATTTATTAGAAGTTCTTTATTTTGAACTTATTTTTACAGCAGTACCCGCCGCAGTAATTAACACCAAAGTTCCTGAGACATCTATAGTTATTGAACCACTATCAAGTTCAATACCTACAACGGCATTTGCACCTAAAGCTTTGGCTTTCTTTTTTAATTCTTCTAAGGCCTTATTTTGACCATCTCTAAATAAGTCTTCGTAACTACCCGTGCGTCCACCAACAACGTCTCTTAGTTTAGCAAACAAATCCTTTAATGCATTAGTACCATAAACGACTTGAGCCGTTATGACACCTTTATAAGATTCGATAACCGCTCCTTCAATTGAATCGGTTGTAGTGAGAATCATGGGTTTACCTCTAAACATATTCAGGCTCACCTTATTAGAATTGTATAAGCTACTTCCAAGCCAATAATTATCCAACCATTAACAAGTCTGAAGAATTTTACACTATATGTATAACCGTGAAGAGTTTCTAAAAACCAATTATGGTTGGATAATTATTATTTTGAATCTCTCGAAAAATGCTCTCTTTATATTGATAATTAGGTAGGAATCCCTTATTACCTAATTATCAACTTATTGATCTTAGTCACCGAATTTCGAGATTACCCAAAATGCATGGATAATTCCAGGAATCCAAAAAGCTATAGTGAAAGCTATATTAAACCAAAAGTGCTTCCCAAATCCAACTTGCAAGAATACTGCTAAAGGAGGAAAAACCAGAGCTACAAATATGCGAATAACATCCAACCATGCCTCTTTATTTGTTTTAACTTTCATTATTTACAAATATGATAGTTACATCATAAATATCATAATGTTTATATTTAAAATAAATCTGCTTAATGAAATACATAAAAATTATATTTAATCAATGATATACATTATTTTATAACTATTGATTTTTTAATTATTAGTTATTCAATTTTTAATCTTCTTCTTGTTATGCTCAATGCATTTTTTTTAAGTCAGAGAAGACTAGTTTAATTAATTAACATCAGTTAGTAAATTGGTTTGAATTCCTCAACTCAACATTTTCGGGACTAATGAAGATATCTAAGAAGTTTTTCTGTAATAGCGAATATCTGTGACAAAAAACACTACAGCCTAGTGACTTACATCACTAGTAATCTTACTTAAAAAAAAATATCTTATTTTAAGAGTAGTTTAAGAAAAAATACGTAACTTAATACTATGAACTTGATAAGACAGCTTATACTATAACTAAATGGATTTATTTATAGGTACTTTCGTAGTGCACATTTCAAGGTCAAATCTATTTGAATTTCATATATCCGAAATTATACGAGCATAGCTGGTAGTTTATTGCATTCCTACAAAGACAAGAATTTGGGAGAGTATAAAAATATGCTAATTTCGTACATTTATAAACAAAATGAGTTAAGTCACGGTACTTAAATTTATACAAGCTAATTTATCTATATTGAACAAGTAGCTATATAAAAGGAAATAATCTGCCAGCGTTTGTAGATTATTTGCAAGGTAATAAACTTTGTATTTTGAAGCATTATAAGGTTGACAATTTTTGATGAGAAATTTCTTTAGATATTTAGGAATCAGTGCAACTATTAGCTTGACTGTTATGGCGATACAATCTTGCAGTAAGATAAGTGGTTGTGAGATTCAAACTCAACAACCTCAGAATGCAAGTGTCCAATTAAATGATTCTATTTATAATCAAGTATTTGGAAAGAAAAGTTGCTCTCCTAAATCATTGACATTACGATTACCAGTCAATTCATCTACTGAAAATACAGATAAAAAATTAAATTCCCACAAATATACTCCTAAAATTATTACTTTAGTTACATTTTCCAATGAGTATGAGAGTTTATCTATTAAACGTATTGATAAATATGCTGATAGTTGGATTTATAGTCAGAAAGATGCTTGCTTAGCATGGATATGGAAAGCGTCTGAAGAGAATGATAAGCAAAAAAAATTGATTTTGAGTATGGAAAGAAATTTACGAATTCATGATCCAAAGATAAAAAGTATTATTTTTATAGTTTCTTTACCATTAGAAATTATAGAAAATCAAGTAAATATAACTCTTAAACGTTACACATTAAATACATCTAGAATTGGAAAAGTTCATCATTTTAAACTTGGAAGACAATTTCCGGAATTAAAAGATTTACTGAGACAACAAGAAAAAGGACGTTTTCGGGCAAGTAATAAATTCTTTAACGAAGGTAAAAAAGTTAGCCAGAAAATCGCAGAAGAGTTAGAGAGTATTAACAATCAAGTTGGAGTATACCTTGAAGAAGATTTAAATTCACTATTGGATGCTGAGTATAAAGAGACTTACTCCGATCGTTCAGAGTCTTCTTATTGTGAGATTCCAACAAATTTTAAGAATCATAAATGATTAATAATTAGAAATAATTTAGGAGCAAATATGACTGACGAGCAGCCAGGAGGGCAAGATTTTGAACATGATTATCAAAATTTAGTTGAAAATCCACAATATCGCGAACAACTTCAAGAATGGTATGAGAAAGAGAAAAAACTTAGATTAATAATATTTTTTACATCTGTTTTTTTTCTGTTTTTATCTAGTTTTGGTCAGTTTGGATTATTAGATTACTCTTTTAAAGAAAGGTTGGATCTTACAGCTAGAGATAAGATATTTGCAGTTGTTGAAATCAAAACTTTACTTGGTTTACTTGTAACGGCGGCTTTACCTATAACTACCTTAATCGATGATTTAGGAATATTTGATAAAAAATTAAAAATATCTCGGGGCTGTATCCAAATCAAATTTTCTCCAATTATATGGCTGCTGCTACCTGGTGATATGCTACTAACTTTCCAAGCAGTTTTGGTTGCTAATCAAGATGCTAAAAACCCAGATAATTTCTTGGTTATTATTGCTTTCAATTTAGCAGCAATTTTTTCTACTTCTGCTTTCTATTTGAGTAAAGCTATAGCATCTGCTGCTAGAAAATATATGTTGGCTCGTAAAAATTTACAAATAATAAAAGTATATGGAATTAATCCTATACCTTTATATAAGGATGCCGAACAAATCAAGTTAATAGAAGAGAATCAAGCAGTAAGAGAGGAAGCTGAAAATACAAGAGAAAGGCTTGCAGAAGAAATACAAAATCATCAACAACGGTTAGAAGCTCAGCAACAGGATTTTGAAAATCAACGACAGGATTTTGGAATACAATTTAAATCTCTGGAAGAAGACTATACCAAAAAATTACAAGAGCGTGAAAGTGAAACACAAAAATATAAGAATTATATAGACTCTTTGAATCAATTGAGAACAAATTTTAACAAAGTTAAAAAACCTATTACAGATTTAATGAATAAAGTGAAGGAATTATCTGGAATAGATGAATCTATCAAAGAATTAACATTTCCTAAGCTTCCGACAACTTCTACTTCAAATGGTAAAACTGTAGAAATACCGAAATATTACTGGCGATGGCAGAATAGCGATCGCTCATGGAAAGATTTACAATTACCATCAGAGTTATCTCCTGTTGCTTATAGTCTATTCAATTTTATGGAACAGCAACAGGAGTTACCGCCGCCTACTGTACGAAATTATGCACCACGAGAAGGTTTAAAAAAATGTCTATTGTTAGATTTTGATATCTATTCAGTCATAGTCTTTTGTCGAGATGAAGAATATAGAAAAGATGGAGCAACATGGGATACACAAGCTCAACTAGATTTAAAAAGCCTACTAACAAATTATCAGAATCGTGGATATTCAACTTTAGAATTTACGCCTCAAGAAATAATGAGTAATCCATCAACAGTTTTAGAGCAAATTAAAAATGCAATTGATTCTAAAAATGAATGGGAGTCTAATTAATGAAAATAAGTTTTTATATAGGCCCTAGAGAAAAAAATATTACTCAACCAATGCCATTGGAGGTTTATTATGAGCATGAAAAACAAGTGTGTAATCTGATATTATATGGTAATCTAAATAAACCTGAAGTATTATTAGTACCTTCTACCGCTAAAGCCTTAGAATTACCGATTTCTAGATTCTGGTTTTTTATGACTATTTTTTGGTCTAAGTCAACCGGATTTGAGTTTAATAAATATAACGATGAAGAAATTACTACTTCTCTTGATGAAAATATTGGCAATTTAAGAGGTGGAGATAAAATACTAATTAATAAGAATTCTCTGACTATCACTTTTAAAGCCGAGGTTAATCAAGATGATTTAGGTAATAATGATTCAAGTGTGTTTCTTGAAAAATGTAGTGCTTTTGGAATTAAAATAGTAGATACTGAATTTTCAAATATTCAGAATATTTATAATATTGATTGTCCTAAAAGTCAGCTATATAATGTAAAATTTAGCTATTCTAATCTTTCAGGTTCTAATTTTCAAGATTCAATTTTGAATAATGTACATTTTATAAAATCTAATCTTTCAGGTTCTAATTTTACTAGTTGTAAATTATCTAATGTACAATTTTTTGATATAAACTTGAGAGAATCTTCTTTTGATAACTGTAGTGTTTCTTACAATAAATCAAGAATAGAAAATCAAGAGACTTTAAATTTCAATAATTGTGATTTAACCAATGCTAGTTTTGTGAAAGCTACATTGTGTGGTAATTTTGAAGAATCTAATATATCAAATGCAACTTTCTTAGAATCAAAAATTATGGCTACTAATTTCTTTAGCTGTATTCTAAATAAGACCATATTTACTAAAACAAATTTTACATCCTTTGGGACACCAATTAATAATTATCAAAGTGACAATAAGAAAAAAACTGAATTAATTACTTGCCATTTTGGAGCGAAGTCGAATTTGCGTGAAAATGCAAAAGAAGTTATTCAAAAAGAAAATATAATTAGTTGTAAATTTGATAGTGCATCCATGAAATTTGTGAATATGAGTAATAATATTATTACCGATACAGATTTTGAAGATGCTGACTTATCTAAAGCTAAACTTTATAAGTGTGAATTTATTAGAACTACATTTACTGGGGAAAGTTTGAAACCAGCTAATCTATCATATGTTGATGCTTCTTTTACTGTATTTAAGGAACAATGTAATTTAAATCAAGTGAAATTACTCTGGGCGAGGATGATAGAAGCAAAAATTGAAAATTCGGACTTTATTGGTGCAAATTTTTATGGTGTAAATTTAAGAAGTAGCCAAATTATAGATAGTGACTTAACAGGGGTTAATTTTAGAAGCGCTGATTTAACGTTAGTCAATTTCGATAAATGTAAACTGAATAGCTCGAACTTTTTTGAAACTAAAAGAGGTGGTCTAAATTTGAATATATCAGAAGAAAACATAAATCAGAATGAAAATCAAAGTTATCAAGAAAATTATAGTAAAGAAAATAATAAAATCATCATGAAAAGTAGTTGTATTTTTGATTGTATTGAATGGGGACCAAAAATAAATGGTGAAGTTCAAATTGATAGAAACACATTTTTAAGTATAGTGACAGGCAAGCAATCAGCTTTATCAGTAATATCTAACATCACTAAAGAAAATCCTCAAATAATTTCACAAATATATAATCAAAACCAGGCTGAAGCTAAAGCTGATGCTCAGAGTGCTGCACATGATTTAAATGATGCTTCAGTTGATATTGGTGGTGATGTTAATGAAAGCGAACTCAGTGGAGGTAGTATTGAAACTGAATCATATGAATTATCTGAACAGGATCAGGAACAAACTTTAGATAATTCTACTTTTTCCTCTGATATATCTGATGATGAAGAAGATAGTTAATCATAATCTTTTTCTGTATAATTGTAGTTTTTTATTAGGACAAAAACATGACTAATCAAAATAATGCATCTCTTAATATTGGCGGTAGTGTGAATAATTCTAAAGCGAAAAGTGGACATATTGAGACTGTAAATGGTACAGAATCTACAGAGAATAATGTATCTATAACTATTAGTAAAGATGTCACTGATGGTTCTGAAATAGAAGTTGGTACAATTAAAATATCAGAATCAATCGATATAGCGAAACTAAAAGATGAACTGAAGTCAGAATTTCAGTCAATTCTTGATGAGCTAGCTCAAAATAAGATAACTAGAAATGAAGCTGTTGCAACCGAAGCTGTTAAAGAAGAAATAAAGAAAAAACCTGAACTTAAGCAGCGACTTCTTTCTGGCTTAAAAGCTGGCGGTATTGAGACGCTTAAAGCTGTATTTAAGCATCCTGTTGTTGCTATTTCTGTGGAAACTATAAAAGGGTTTTTAGAAGTAAGTTAGGTATTAGGTATCTTAACCAAATTACTAATTTATCAAAATTGACTGAATATATAGAGACGCGATACATCGCGTCTCTACAATTCAACACCTTTGCAACTGACTCAAATGCACCACAATCTCATCGATCGCATTCCTCACAACTTTAATTGGTTGTTCGGTTTGATTCACCATAATACTGAATACTACCGGACCATAATTGGGCGCATTCACATATCCTGCAAGGGTGACAACACCAGTCATAGTACCGGTTTTCGCTTGTACTAAAACTTCAGGAGACAGATCGCGAAAACGATATTTCAAAGTACCATTTTTACCTCCCACTGGTAGGGAAGCACGGAAAACTTGATTATAGGGAGATTTTGCCATCCCTTGCAATGTCTGCACTAAAGCTTGGGGACTAATTAAGTCTTTGCGAGATAAACCAGAGCCATCTACTAATTTATAAGTTGTGGGGTCAACTCCTATTCGTGCTAAAGTTGACTTCATTACCTCCAAACCTGCATCAACGGTGGTTTGATTACTCTCTAAGGGCTTTTTAACAGCTAATGCCTTTAATAAAGCCTCTGCATACAAATTATTGCTATTAATATTCGTTTCTTGAATCAACTCAGATATGGGTGGAGATTGCACTGCGGCTAATTCTCTTCCGCTTTTACTATTTGTTTCACGGTAAACCCCCGTGACTGAAATTCCTTCTTTTCTCAAACTTTGACGGAAATGTTGCAGAAAATTCTGTATGGGATCGAAAACAGCGATCGCAGTTATATCAGGGCGAGAATCTTCAGCAAGTCGTCCTTTTAAATACAACCTTTGTCCTTTTAAATCCCGTTTAATTGCTATATACCCTTTTGTACCTTTAGCCGCTGTCACCGTTTGATTAACAACTTTCCATCCAGATGCATCTATAGGATTATCCCACTTTAATTGTAAAGGTCTACCAACTTTTTGAGGAAACAACCTAATTACAGCAGCATTTTCATTTAACATCAAACTGTTAACTGGTGCGCCATAGTAAAATTGTACATCTTCCCACATCCAACTCGGTTCGACGGCTTCACCTTTAAAGTAACCGTCATTAGCGATTAATTGATTAATTCGACTAATACCTTTTTGGCGCAACTGTTTCGCTAATACTTCGAGTTGTTCGTTTTTTAAACTGGGATCTCCCCTACCTACCACCCTCACCACACCATTGCGATCGCCGTATACGGAAGTACGAAGGCGATAATTAGGACCAAGTGCTTGCAAAGCCGATGCTGTTGTCATCAACTTGGTGACAGAAGCCGGAGTAAAGTATTTACTAGCATTTTTGCTGTAAAGGGTTTGTGGAGAAGACTGATTTTGTACCAAAATACCCCAATGTGTTCTGTTAAATTGCGGACGATTTGTTACAGCATTTACCGCCGAACTTAATTGAGAAGCGCAAAATCTTTTTCCCGCAGGTGTAGGAATATTTCGAGGAGTTACAGGTATACTTCGAGGAACCTCCGGTGTATCTCTAGGAGTTGTCGGTATTACAATTCGTGGCTTTGTTTGTGCTGTTGCTGCTTGCTGGTTGATGCCAATTTGAACGCCAAGGAATAGTAGTAGTAAACTTAGAGAAGACTTTGTAGACATTCGGTATTATAAGTAATTCTGTATATTTTATGAGTGTTCTAGCGTTACTGGTGTTCCGCTAATGTTATTATTGAAACACAAAGGTCATATTTAATATCGGATTCGGCTCACCTTGCGACTCATCATTAAAGCGCTATATAACCTACCATCGAATAATAATAGTTTAAATTCAGTACTATAGAGGTTTTCACGCTTATTGCACCCGACTGGCATCCCTCTCCAAAGCATCGGAGAGGGCATGGGGGTGAGGTTTTTAGTGTATTAAACTCAACTGAAAATCGCTATATATTTAACGTATTTAAATGTAGTAATTTTGAATTTTGAGTTGGTATAAAATAGATATTTAATACATTGAACTAAAAAAATGTAGTATGGACAATGAACACACTACATTAATATTATGTCACTCTAGATATTCTAAAATTCATCACTTAATTGCATAACTCCGGATAGAAGTTGTGATTTTTTTTCAGGTTACAGATTAAAGATTAAAATATAATATTTTTTTATTCTTTTCTACCAAACATCCACTATCAAATTGATATTGTTTGAACCCCACCCCTCAGGGCAAACGCATCTAAATTTAGAGTATAGGCTGAGTAAGGAGTAAGAAGTAATGAGTAAGAAGTAATGAGTAAGAAGTAAGAAGTAATGAATAATGGGAGTATTTCAGACTTTATTGACAATATAGCCGAATTAATG
>JBHJJJ010000035.1:0-8248 GCA_050042755.1 Rivularia sp. (in: cyanobacteria) | reverse complement strand
ATATTTAATGTCATGCTGCCTACAGTTTGTTCCATGATTATTTTTGCATAGTCGGCTAAATTGATGCTTGAGTCTAGTTTAGAACCTGATGGAGGACCACCTTTAACACCAGGAACTTTTATGGCTTTCAATACAGCTTTTGCGACTTTTATCGGTGGAGCTACCGGCTTAAGTGATACAGCTATTAGTGTTTTAGAAGTAGTCATTTTATGGGAGCGTGCAAAACCAATTCTTGAAGCTACACCAGAAGTTGATTTAACTAAAGCAGATCCAGGTAAACTTAAAGGTAAAGTAGAGTTAGAACACGTATCTTTTCGTTATCGAGATGATGGCCCTTTAACTCTTGATGATTTGAGCATTAAGGCTGAGCCAGGGGAATTTATTGCATTTGTTGGCCCCAGTGGGAGTGGTAAATCTACAACTATCCGCTTGCTATTAGGATTTGATACCCCTGAGTTAGGGAGTATTTATTATGACGGCCAAGATTTATCCGGATTAGATATATCAGGAATACGTCGTCAATTGGGTGTAGTGCTGCAAAATGGACGAATTAGTAGTGCTCCAATATTTGAAAACATTTCTAGCGGTGCTTTGATTACCATGGATGAAGCCTGGGAAGCAGCAAAAATGGCGGGATTTGATAAAGATATTGAAGGGATGCCAATGGGGATGCACACCGTAATTTCCGAAGGTGGTACCAACCTTTCTGGAGGGCAGCGTCAAAGGTTATTAATTGCTCGCTCGTTGGTTTTGAAACCGAAAATTTTGATTTTTGATGAGGCGACATCTGCTTTAGATAATCATACTCAAGCTATTGTGAGTGAAAGTTTAGATAAGTTGCAAGTGACTAGAATAGTCATTGCTCACCGTCTGAGTACCATTCGCAATGCCGATCGCATTTATGTAATTGAAGCCGGTAGAGTTGTACAACAGGGAAGTTTTGACGAACTAAAACAACAAGAAGGATTATTTGCGAGTCTCATGGCTAGACAGATGGCTTAATGAGGTTAGGAGTTAGTTGTTAGGAGTTAGGAGTAAGAAGTAAGGAGTAAGAAGTAAGAAGTAAGGAGTAAGAAGTAAGAAGTAAGAAGTAAGAAGCAACTACTAACTATTCATTCATTGTAGATATTTAATCTTGGTGCTAACAACTATCAACTAACAACCATCAACCATCAACCATCAACTATCAACCATCAACTATCAACTATCAACCATCAACCATCAACTATCAACTATCAACCATCAAATATCAACCATCAACTATCAACTATCAACCATCAAATATCAACCATCAACCATCAACTATCAACTATCAACTAACTATAAAAAAACATGAAATCAAGAGAATATCGCGCTCATATCCTTGCTAGTTATGGTGCTAGTGCTGGGGAAATTGAAGAATTATTGGCTTACAACGAAAATGTCTTTGACTGTTCGAGTTTGGATATTTCTAGCAAGTTTCCTCTAGCTCCAGAATCTCATGTTGCTACTTGGGAAGAATATCTAACTCAAGCAGAGGAAATAGGGGTATTCTCAACTTTACAAAATAAACTTGTACAGTTACGTTTTCCCATTCAGGAAGGAATTAGCCAAACAGAGATTTATAGAGAAGCTACTCGCAAAGGAAAGTTAACAAATGAAATAGAGCAAGCAACTGGTTTGCAATTAAAAGAACCTGAAAAACTAGAATTAATTATCCATCAATGTTTGGCTGGGGCTATACCTGTAATTATTGCAGGTAATAGAGCAGATTTTGTATCCTTAGTGCAAGCTATAACCATGCGTAATGAACCCAAAGAAGTTCCCGCTTCTATGGGAGCCTGTATGGTAGGTGGCTATAATAATTGGGATAGAATTCGTCAATATCGCCAACAATGGCAAAATAATCATCCTGACTCTACAGAAATTGATTGGAATGCTGAATTTAAACGTTTGATTCCCCGCAAGGAACTGTATCAAGATAGATTTATCATTCTCAGTCAAGGTTTCTATAGTAATGTTTCAGCCGCTGATGTGGGATTGACTGAGGCTGAATGGCTGGAAATATCATTAAAAGTCCGCTTAGAACACGAATGCACCCATTATTTTACCAAGCGCCAATTTGGTTCTATGCGTAATAATTTGTTAGACGAGTTTATTGCCGATTACCAAGGAATTGTCGCCGCGACAGGATGTTATCGCGATGATTGGTTTTTGCGATTTATGGGTTTAGAATCTTTTCCTAATTATCGTCGTGGAGGTAGGTTGGAAAATTACCGAGATAATCTTTCTGAAAACAGCTTTAAAATATTGCAATCTTTAGTTGTTGCTGCTGCTCGAAATATGAAAGAAATGGAAAGTAAGCAGACAAATAATAATCCTGCGGTGTCGCTTGCAGCACTTTGTAATATGACTTTGGAAGAATTGGCTGCTATTGATAGAGTGCAATAATAGTCAAAATATTACCCGATTTCTCTTGGAAGTTCGGGCATCAGTATTTTTCTATTAAATTAAAGCGGGTTTTCTTGAGCGGTAAATAGGATTGGAATTAAGTTACCAGCAACTGGCACATTTTTGATAATTAGTGCAGTCATACTCAAATAGATGCCCGAATTCTGGTTAATTTAGGGCATCTATATCAAGTTCCGCTAAGCGGTAAATACGATCTGAATTAATTTACCAACCCTTTCCTGCTTTTTTAAAGAAATTGCCGGTATCTTTTGCAGCTCCATCAAGCCACGCACCGCCATCTTTCCCGGCTTTTTCTGCGCTGCCTTTTCCACCAGCGACAGCCTCTAATTGTTCATCGCTTAATTCCTCAGAAGAAGTCGCTACCCTGATTTGCTCCAACAATTCTTCTTTAGAAAACTCAAAGCCATTTTTAGCCGCAATTTCGCTTATAGTCGCTGGATAATCTTTATTTGCTGTTTGTAACTGCTCTGGAGTCATATCCAATAATGCTTGCAAAGAAATACCAGCATTTGTTTCAATTTCTTCTCTCAATGCTGCATCTTGAGCAACTTTATTGGCAAAAGAATTAATTGCTTCAACTGTCATTTTTATTTTCCTTTTACTAGTAATAGCGATTGATGCCTTGCAAGATATTGGATAACCCAATCGATTTCCTTGCAAACCCTATACCAGTAAAAAAGGTTTTCTAGATAATAGCATCCCTATAATTACTGAATTGTGAAAATTGGATTAGGGTAATAAATCAGTAAATAGCCATATAAAATACAAATTTTACTAAGTAATTTAACGTAATTAATGCACTGGATCTAAAATAATCGGGATTAATTAGCTATTTACATACGTAAATATATTTATTTTTTAAACAAAAGAATACTTACGAACACAAGTAAAGTTATATTAAATACATCAAGAACATACAATGTTATAAACGGAAAGCAGTAATATTTATGATCAAAAAAGGTGCTTGTAGGAAATAATCAACATGTATGTCTTAACTTGTCTGAATAATCCCTTTAGTGCATTGGCTTACCAAGGATTTACCTATCCACTATTTCGTCCGAAGCTAAAAGCCTTGCAACCAAATGGTTCCATTGTGGCGATCGCTGCTTCTGTTTCGGGAAAACCAGCAGGTTTAGCTCTTGCAGAGATTGAAGATGATGGTAAATCGGCAAAATTACTTTCTTTATTTGTGACAGCTAGCAACCGTCGTCAAGGAATTGCTAGTGCTTTACTGAATCGTTTAGAACAGGAACTATCAACAGGAGAGTGTATTAAATATGAAGTAGTTTATATTACAGGAGAACCAACAACTGTTGCTTGGGAACATCTATTACACTCATCTGGTTGGAAAGAATTCCAATCGAGAATGTTGGTTTGTAAAACGACCATAGATAGAATAGTTGATGCACCTTGGATGCAAAAAGCTAGCTTACCAGCTAGTTATACAATTTTTCCTTGGATGGAAATTACTTCACAAGAGCGTCAAATCATTAAAGAAACACAACAAGCAAATCCTTGGATCCCCGAAGATTTAATACCTTTCAAGCATGAAGAAAACTTAGAACCTCTCAACAGTCTGGGGTTGCGCTATCAAGGACAAGTTGTAGGTTGGGTTATTACCCACCGTCTAGCACCTGATACCATCCGCTATACTTGCAGTTTTGTCCGTCGAGATTTGCAAAAGATGGGACGAATCATTCCCATGTATGTAAATTCTATAAATAAGCAAATAGATGCCAAAATCATCAAGGGAATTTGGACAGTACCATATATTCACGATGGTATGGTTAACTTTGTAAATAAACGCATGAAACCTTATATGAATTCGGTTGAAGAAAGTCGCAGTGCTTCTAAATCGTTGTGGGAAACTTCAGTAGTAGCTCTATAGAATCGAGTCAGACTTTGATAAATTCTGGTTATATGAAAATCAAACTATAGGAAATAAATCAGGACTTACACAATTGTCAGAATACCTAGTAGTATGCCAAACCAAAATTGCCCTTTGGGAGAGCAGGGGAAGCGGGGGAAGTAGGGAGAGAAAAAATTTGTTTTCTTACAATTAACCCCTCAAAGTTGACTTGGTAGAATACTAGTGGTCTGTCCCCGGCCGTTTTAACAGGTATTTATCTAGTCGTCTTTAGACGACTTTGCTTATTAGCCTGGGGTTTCAACCCTAGGCGTGTGTGCGAACAAACCCATCAAGATTAACGGGACAGACTACTAGTACTCTGACAAGCCCTTCATTGCGGGGTGAAGGGTGGTGAGTAGTGAATAGTTTTGATAGTACCACTTCTAGTTCACTTGGTAGAATACTAGGTGGTACGTAACACTACAATCCTTATTATTGCATTCAAAATTTAATTAAGTATCACGTGCCTTTACAATAAAATATGTCAGTTGCGGCCATTCCTATAAATATAAGAACAATAATAAATTCGTACCTATATTCATATTTTGCACCATTCTCAACAACCGCCTTAGAATAAATTCTCAGGCTAATATACAAAGTCTGATAAATCAGACTGGACAAGGGTTTTAGTGCGTTTTAACGTACTTTGTATATGCAGCCAAGATTGATTTCAAGGCGGGTATTAGGGCTTAACGACAATGGTGCAAGATGTCAGTATAGGAATCCTATTTGAAAATTGAGAGAGATGATTACGAGTTCACTAAAGAAGAACTTCTCGAACAAATCACTGTATTAATGAATCCTCAAGGAGAGGGAGAATTAAATGATGAGGCTTTAGAAGCTGTTGCTGGTGGAAAATCTATTCAACTACCAGGTCTACCAGGTCCTATCGATGCAATTCCCCAACCAGGATTTCCTCCAACTGTCCAACCACATCCCCCTACTATTCCCCGACATAGCGGCTGGTAATTACTCCCCTCCGGCTCTAAAATGATTACCGAAAAATTGTAGATTTAATCGGTTTTAAATTCAAAAAAGATGCGTTCCATCATAAGGACGCATCTATTATTTTTTTTGAAATAAATAATTAGTCTAGGAAAAAATTCAGCAAATTGCGTAATTATACTAATTATTTAGGTTGGTAAAACTAATTATTTCAGTAAATTCCACAGATGCTAGTCTTTTCTTGCGATTGTTATATTCGTATATGCAGTGGTGAGAATACTGAACTAAATACCATAAGTAGCTTTTGATTATACCAATTCTGTATGAGGCAATCCTTAATCCTCCCAAGGCTGCTGAAACAAAGCCATTAATCAGCTTAATTCGGCGCATCTTTATAAATATTTGGTATTACAGTAGAGATTTAGTTTTACTTAGATAGGAATGACCGAAATATTTTAGATTTTAGATTTTAGATTTTGGATTGAATATTGATTGGTTGAGGGGCCCCTAGTTTTAACTATGGAAAAATCTAAAATCGTTAATCCAAAATCCGAGGGGCCCCTAAATTTATGGGGACAATCCTGCGGATGTCAAGCACGGACACGCTACGAAGACCGCAAATCCAAAATCTAAAATTGATTGACCACAACTGGCACATCTTCCCTTGTAGGGTGCGTGAGGCGAACCCATTAAAAATTTCTAATGGGAAGTGACACTTTGTGAGAACCCTTCACGCACCAACGGGAGTATTGTGACACGCACCTGAGTCCTGTTAGATTTACAGATTCTTCTATATAGTAAAATTCACTCAATTATAAAAATGTTAAATACCTCTGAATTGACGAATTTACCATCTACTACACTCAAAAATTTCCAGGATGTTTTAGGCTCAGAAAATTTACTCACAGACAGAACTTCACTTGGTGGTTATCAAACTGCAACATTTACCACTACTCAACAAGTGATTGCGGTATTACGTCCGCAAAATGTTTCTGAGGTACGAGAATGTTTAAAAGTCGCCAATGAATCCAAAATTCCACTTTATCCCATCAGTCGCGGTAAAAATTGGGGGCTAGGCTCGCGGGTTCCAGTTCAAGATAACAACGTCATTCTGGACTTGAGCCGGATGAATCGGATTCTCGATTACAATGAAAAACTAGCATACATCACTGTTGAACCTGGCGTGACATTCCGTCAGGTTTATGAGTTTCTGCAAGAGCAAAATTCCCAGTTATTTATCTCAGTTATCGGTGGTTCTCCAGAAGCGAGTGTCATTGGTAACACCTTAGAAAGAGGTGATGGTTCTGGCCCTTATGGCGAACGAGCGGCTCATGTATGTGGCTATGAGGTTATCTTACCTACTGGAGAATGCATTCATACAGGATTTGGTCGCTTTGCTAATGCCAGCACTAAAGCTGTTCATCGTTGGGGTGTTGGGCCTGCACTTGATGGTTTATTTACCCAATCTAATCTAGGTATTGTCACGAAAATGACTGTATGGCTGTCACCTGTACCTAAATATTTTCAAGTTTTTCAATGTATAATTCAGGATGTATCTTATCTGTCTAATGTTCTAGATAGAGTGCAACCTCTGATATTGCAAGACATCATTAAAGGTAGTTGTCTTGGACTTTGGAATAGTTATAAATATTTGGCAAAAGAAGGGCGATATCCCTGGAAAATAATGGATGGGAAAACCCCTTTATCTTTAAAAGAATTGAAAGGATTTGAGCGCTGGAGTATTAATGGTGCTTTATATTCTGGTAGTAGAGAAGAAGGTTTGGCAGTACGGAAGACAATTAAGGAAGCTTTAACCGACGGGATTGAAAGGATAATTTTTGCGGATGTTGAAAATTATGGTGACTCAATTAGAGACAGTGCCTTTTTAGGAGTTCCCAGCGACGAGAATATTAGAAGCACCTATTGGCGTAAGAAGACTTCCATTCCACAGCAAATGAACCCCGATAGGGATGGTTGCGGTGTTCTCTGGCTTTGTCCAGTTTTACCCTTTGATGGACAAGTTATTTCAGAAGCGTTACAGCTAGTTGAAGCAACGGTGAAAAAGTATGATTTTGAGCCAAATATTGCGATGAACTGCAATTGTGGCAGAAGAGTAGATATATTTGTTGCCATTATGTACGATCGCGATACTCCTGGAGAAGACACTCGGGCAATGTCTTGTCATGACGATGTTTTACAATTGTTAACCAATGCCGGACATATTCCTTATCGTTTGGGTATTCAATCGATGAATAGTCTTCCAGCAGCCCAAGATGATTATGGATTGTTAATGCGTAAGCTGAAGCAAACTTTAGATCCAAATGATATTTTGGCTCCCGCACGCTATGACTTTAGAAATGATTGGAGTTAAATAATACAGGACTTACGCAATTGTCACAATATCCTGATGGTGCGTGACGCTACAAGCTTGATTACTTCCTTCAGAATCAGTTAGTGTACAAGCACCCTACAAAAAAATATGCCAGTTGCGTAAGTACTGTAAATAATAAAGGAGCAGTTATAGAAAACATGGTAAAGGAACAACAAAATTCCCATCAAATTAATAATATTGTAATTCTGGGTGGGTGAACCGCTGGTTGGTTATCTGCTAATTATCTCAATAAAGCTCTAAATAACAGTCAACCAGGTTCTTGTCAAATTACCCTGATAGAATCCTCTGATATTGGTACAGTCGGCGTTGGAGAAGCGACTATTCCAACTATCTTGGATACTTTTAAATTTTTGGGTATTTCCGAAGCTGACTGGATGACTAAATGCAATGCCACCTTTAAACTAGCAATTAAATTTGTTAATTGGTCTGGGATTTCAGGCAAAGAGGTATTTTGGCATCCTTTTGGGCAGTGGTACATGACAAACAAGACAAATGTTCCTATCTCCCAACATTGGTTAAAACGCAAGTTACAGGGCAATTCTGAACCCTTT